>NZ_JAUBVJ010000043.1:0-73 GCF_036702785.1 Microcoleus sp. AR_TQ3_B6
TTACTCTCAATGGTCACACCAGTTCGGTAAATGCAGTAGCCGTCACGGAGGATGGTAAGCGGGCGATTTCTGG
>NZ_JAUBVJ010000043.1:173-70473 GCF_036702785.1 Microcoleus sp. AR_TQ3_B6
TTCAATTGACAAAACCCTCAAAGTCTGGGATTTAACAACTCGAAAGGAACAGTTTACTCTCAATGGTCACACCAGTTTGGTAAATGCAGTAGCCCTCACTGCTGATGGCAAGCGGGCGATTTCTGGTTCAATTGACAAAACCCTCAAAGTCTGGGATTTAACAACTCGAAAGGAACAGTTTACTCTCAATGGTCACACCAGTTCGGTATATGCAGTAGCCCTCACTGCTGATGGCAAGCGGGCGATTTCTGGCTCAAGTGACACAACCCTCAAAGTTTGGGATTTAACAACTCGAAAGGAACAGTTTACTCTCAATGGTCACACCAGTTCGGTATATGCAGTAGCCCTCACTGATGATGGCAAGCGGGCGATTTCTGGTTCAAGAGACAAAACCCTCAACGGCTGGGATTTAACAACTGGAAAGGAACTGTTTACTCTCAATGGTCACATCAGTTCGGTAAATGCAGTAGCCCTCACTGCTGATGGCAATCGGGCGATTTCTGGTTCAATTGACAACACCCTCAAAGTCTGGGATTTAACAACTCGAAAGGAACAGTTTACTCTCAATGGTCACACCAGTTCGGTAAATGCAGTAGCCGTCACTGCTGATGGGAAGCTGGCAATTTCTGGTTCAGATGACAACACCCTCAAAGTCTGGGATTTGTCGAGTAGAAATGTCATTGCTAGTTTCACGTGTAAAAGTTCGATCGCCTGTTGCGCGATCGCCCCCGATGGAGTCACAATTGTGGCAGGCGACGAATCCGGCCGCGTATATTTCCTGCGACTCGAAGGGATTACTGAGTATTTAGAAAAGGGGATGGCGTGAGATGGAAGAATTTGCTGACAGGTTAGCGGCCAAACCACTTTTCTATCAACGTGCTTATCTGGGCAGCTTACTGCCAAATTATGTTAAGTCAGGGAATTTAGAAAAGTATTATCAAAGACTGACTGATTTTAACTTCCTGATGGCAAAGATTCAGCATCCTGAGTTTGGGGTGCAGGCACTTATTGATGATTTCGATTTGATTAACGATTCAGAAGCAGTAACTCACCCAGAGTACAATCCAGAAACAGCGAAAGCCCTGAACTTGATTCAAGTGGCGCTGTGGATGTCAGCCGATATTTGGGACTTAGATAAAACGCAACTGGCAGGGCAATTGTTAGGGCGCTTGCTGCACTTTAACATTCCGGCAATTCAGGCAATGCCAGAGGTAGCAAAACAGTGGAAAGCAGAACCTTGGTTGCGTCCTTTGATACCCTGTTTAACTCCCCCTGCCAGGGGACTACTACGCACCCTCGAAGGTCACAGCAACTCAGTATATGCAGTTGCCCTCACTACTGATGGCAAGCGGGTGATTTCTGGTTCATCGGACAACACCCTCAAAGTCTGGGATTTAACAACTGGAAAGGAACTGTTTACTCTCAAAGGTCATAGCTATTCAGTAAATGCAGTAGCAGTCACTACTGATGGCAAGCGGGCAATTTCTGGTTCAGAAGACAAAACCCTCAAAGTCTGGGATTTAACCACTGGAAAGGAAGAGTTTACTCTCACTGGTCACAGCGACTGGGTAAATGCAGTAGCCGTCACGGAGGATGGCAAAATGGCAATTTCTGGTTCATTTGACAACACCGTCAAAGTCTGGGATTTAACCAGTGGAAAGGAAGAGTTTACTCTCAGAGGTCACAGCTACTTGGTAAATGCGGTAGCCGTTACTGCGGATGGGAAGCGGGCGATTTCTGGTTCAAGAGATAAAACCCTCAAAGTCTGGGATTTAACAACTCGAAAGGAAGAGTTTACTCTCAGAGGTCACAGCCAGTGGGTAAATGCAGTAGCTGTCACTGCTGATGGCAAGCGGGCAATTTCTGCTTCTTTCGACGACACCCTCAAAGTCTGGGATTTAACAACTGGAAAGGAAGAATTTACTCTCAAAAATCCCAGCGGCTTGGTAAATGCAGTAGCCGTCACTGCTGATGGGAAGCGGGCGATTTCTGGTTCAAGAGACTACACCCTCAAAGTCTGGGATTTAACAACTCGAAAGGAAGAATTTACTCTCACTGGTCACAGAAACTGGATAAATGCAGTAGCCGTCACTGCTGATGGGAAACGGGCGATTTCTGGTTCAAGAGACAACACCCTCAAAGTCTGGGATTTAACAACTCGAAAGGAAGAATTTACTCTCACTGGTCACAGAAACTGGATAAACGCAGTTGCCGTCACTGCTGATGGGAAACGGGCGATTTCTGGTTCAATAGATAAAACCCTCAAAGTCTGGGATTTAACAACTCCAAAGGAAGAGTTTACTCTCACTGGTCACAGCAACTCAGTCAATGCAGTAGCCCTCACTGCTGAGGGGAAACGCGGGATTTCTGGTTCTTTCGACAACACCCTCAAAGTCTGGGATTTAACAACTCGAAAGGAAGAGTTTACTCTCACGGGTCATAGCGGCTCAGTAAATGCAGTTGCGGTCACTGCTGATGGCAAGCGGGCTATTTCTGGTTCTTTCGACAACACCCTCAAAGTCTGGGATTTAACAACTCGAAAGGAAGAGTTTACTCTCCAAGGTCACAGCAACTCAGTAAATGCAGTTGCCGTCACTGCTGATGGGAAACGGATGATTTCTGGTTCGTGGGAAAAAACCCTCAAAGTCTGGGATTTAACAACTCGAAAGGAAGAGTTTACTCTCCAAGGTCACAGAAACTCAGTAAATGCAGTAGGCGTTACTGCTGATGGGAAACGGGCAATTTCTGGTTCGTGGGACAACACCATCAAAGTCTGGGATTTAACAACTCGAAAGGAAGAATTTACTCTCACTGGTCATAGCGACTCAGTAAATGCAGTAGCCGTCACGGAGGATGGCAAGCGGGCAATTTCTGGTTCAACAGACAAAACCCTCAAAGTCTGGGATTTGTCGAGTGGAAATGTCATTGCCAGTTTCACTGGTGAAAGCCAAATTTCTTGTTGCGCGATCGCCCCCGATGGAGTCACAATTGTAGCAGGCGACGAATCCGGCCGCGTATATTTCCTGCGGCTAGAAGGGGTGGAGGCACTAACATGAACTCCTCACCTCTGCCAACTCCCATCTCTACCGCCGCTTACCCACCAGAATTTCAGCAACTCCTGCGAGAAAAAAGCGAGAATTTTGTCGGGCGCAAATTTGTATTTTCTGCCATATCCGACTTTCTGAGCTCCCACAGCCGCGGTTATTTCACAATTGTCGGCACACCCGGCTGCGGCAAAAGTTCCATCCTCGCCCAATATGCCAGGGCCCATCCTCGCAGTATCTATTACAACGCTGCAGTTGAGGGCAAAAATCGAGCTGAAGATTTTCTCGCTTCAGTCTGCACTCAACTGATTGACAAATACCTTGCCGCCAATGGGGAAACATCCGAAATTGTCAAGCTAAGATCTCAAATTCAAAATCTAGAATCCGATGAGGGGAGTTGGTTTCTGTCTTTGTTGCTTCAGCAAATTAGCGATAAATTAGACGTAGCTTGGGAGACGGCACGTCATCGCCAAAAGTTGATAATAGTCATTGATTCTGTAGACGCGATCGCCCGCACGAGTCAGCCTCCCAGTACCAATCTGTTTTATCTGCCGAGATATTTGGGCGATCGTACTTATTTCATCCTCGCCCGCCGCCCGTTTTTGAGAGAAAAATCCGGTTTGTTAATTGAAACGCCCTCTCAAACTCTCGATTTAAGAGATTATCCCGCCCAAAATCGCGAAGATGCCCTTAACTACATTCAGCAATACCTATCAACCGCACCGGATTTAACTCAACCGGAATTCTGCCAACAACTCGCCACAGTCAGCGAAAACAATTTCATGTATCTGAGTCAGATGCTAAGGGCGATCGGCGAGAATTCACACCCCGATGCTAATCTGGGAGAATCCTCACTTTTCCCTGAACTTCCTCCCGGTTTAGCAGCGTATTATCAAAACCACTGGCTGCGGATGAGAGGTGAGGGCTTATCAGAAGTTGACTTATCTGTGCTGAATGTTTTGGTACAATCCACAACAGATTTGTCTGTAAGTGCGATATCCAATATAATTGATGAGGATGAATACGAAATAGAAAAAGTGTTAGACAATTGGATTGAGTTCTTGAATTCCCAGGAAATCCGAGGAGAAATTTGTTATAGCTTGTATCATGCCAGCTTCCGGGAATGGCTGGGAAACAATCTATTTTAGAATCCTAATGAGGACACGGCAGTGTCCCTTGGTGTCAACTTAACGTTACACCGATAGTCCGACAGGGGTTGAAACCCCTGCCTCAAAGCGAAAGTCCTCTAAAAGAGGACTAATGAATGATTTAGTCCTCTTTGAGAGGACTTTCGCTATTAGACAGGGAATTCATTCCCTGGCGGACTGGCGGGTAGGCGGGAGGACTAGCGGACGAAAAGCTTAAGTTGACACGCCTTGGGCAATGCCCTGTCCTGAATAGCGAAAGTCCTCTAAAAGAGGACTAATGAATTATTCAGTCCTCTTTGAGAGGACTTTCGCTATTAGACAGGGAATTCATTCCCTGGCGGACTGGCGGTTAGGCGGGAGGACTAGCGGACGAAAAGCTTAAGTTGACACGCCTTGGGCATTGCCATGTCCTGAATGTGGGTAATATCAATTCCGCTGCCACCGGGTTTTATATTAAATCAAAAACAATACCACAATGAAACGAGCAGTATTTCTCGATCGCGATGGCGTTCTCAATATCGAAGTCGGCTACATCCACAAAGTAGAAGATTTGCATTTAATCCCCGGCATAGCCCAAGCTGTACGCCGTTTAAATGACAAACAAATATTTTGCTGCTTGGTTTCCAATCAATCGGGTCCAGCGAGGGGTTATAACCCGGTTAGCCACATAGAAGCTTTGCACAAACGCCTGTGTCAGTTTTTAGAAAATGAAGCAGGAGCCAAGTTAGATGCTCTTTATTACTGTCCTTATTTAAGCGCAGCCGAAGGCGGAACAAACCCAGAATTTACGCGGTATTCCACTTGGCGAAAACCAAATACCGGGATGTTGGTAGCGGCGGCTTGGGAACACGATTTGGATTTGCGGAATAGTTTTATGGTGGGGGACAAAGCGACTGATGTTGATATGGCTCACAATGCCGGCTGTACTGGAATTTTGGTGCAGACTGGTTACGGAGAAAGCGTGTTGAGCGGGGATTATCAGCACCATACTAAACCGGATTTTATTGCAGCAAATTTAGTGACGGCGGTTGAGTGGATTTTGGAAAACTTTGATGATTAGAAAATCTATTTTTACGGGGCGCACTGCGCACCTTATCCTTTATAAAACTGGTTGAAACCGATCCTGCACAAACTTTCGTCCGCGACTCGACTGAGGTTCGCCGAACGTCCTTCGCGGACTAAGGAATAAAGAGAGAAAATTTCTATAGCGGTTCTCAAAAAAGTGAGGTATGCCCTATGCCCTATGCCCTATGCCCTATGCCTTATAGTACCTCATAAGAGAGCTCGAAAGGCTATAGATTCACTTAATTCTGCAGGAAAGGGCAACGTAAGGAAGCGCGACTGTGAAGGTTGTACCAACGCCGACTTTGCTTTCGCAGGCGATCGCACCTCCTTGCAATTCCACAGCTTTTTTAACAATTGTTAATCCCAAACCGTTACCTTTAATCTTTCCCGTATTCTGGCAGCGGTAGAAGATTTCAAATATTTTCTCTACTTCGGTTTCTGGGATGCCGATCCCTTCGTCTCGGACGCGCATAATTAGTAAGGGAGCGTGAATATTGCCAAATGGGGAATTGGTCAACAAACACTCAGAAGATAAGCAGAAAATAGCTTCTTTGTCTACCTCGCCTGCTTGACGGTATTCCAATTCCAAGGTGACTTGCCCGCCGTTTGGGGAATATTTGATGGCGTTGACGATTAAGTTAGAAAGGATGCCGTGCAGCAATTGTTGATCTAATATGGCGCTGGTAACGTTTGAGGGGACTAATGTTAGTTTGTGCTTGCCTTCATTTCCTAACTGCAATTGATCGAGCAAATCTTGACAAAATTCAACTAAATTTATCGGTAAGGGATTGCATTTGAGTTTGCCTGATTCTGCTCGACCCATGAACAGCATATCGTCGATTAGCTGGTTCATCTTTTGGGTAGCTGAATGCACCAGTCGCAGTGTTCTAACTTGGGATTCATCACTCTTGCGAGTGCGAGCGAGTTCTAGAAGTTCCGCAGAGATTAAAATCGCGTTGAGCGGGTTGCGCAATTCGTGAGCGGCCATTGAAATATAATGGTTTTGGCGGTGCGATTTTTCTTCCAGCGACTCTCTAGCTGCTTCCGCAGCTTTTAGAGCTTCTTGCATCTTGGTTTCGATTTCGTGTCTGTGCAGGGCAATCTCGATCGCCACCCGTAAATCATTTTGTTGAAATGGTTTTATAATGTAACCGAATGGATCTGTAAGTTTCGCTCTTTGCAGGGTTTTATCGTCGGCATAAGCTGTTAAAAATACAGTCGGCACATTCATATTAGTTTTGATTTTTTCGGCCGCTGTTACCCCGTCCATATCACCTTTAAGCACGATGTCCATCAACACTAAATCTGGCTGGTTTTCTCTAGCTTTTTGAATTGCTTCTTCTCCTGAAGAAACTGTAGCTGTTACTGCATATCCCAGTTTTTTTAATCGCCCTGCTATGTCTTGGGCTACAATAACTTCGTCTTCGACAACCAAAATTTTTATAGGGTTCATTTTTCGTTAAATGCGCTGCCGATAATTTAACTCTTTAAATATGAGATTGTAGCAGGTTCCACACTGAATGTCAATGGCGATTCTCGCCTCTAATTGGTAAGCCAACATTCTAACTAATCGCAATCCTAATGTGTCTGCATTTTCTACATCGAAACCAGCCGGAAACCCGCTACCATTATCTTGAATGATTAATTGAAATTCCTGAGAATTTATTTTATGAAATTCAATATTAATTTCCCCTCCTAAACTTTGGGCAAAAGCATATTTTAAAGAATTAGAAACCAGTTCGTTAATAATTAAACCGCAAGGAATTGCTGTTTCTATGTTTAAATAAATTGGGTCAAGGTTGAGATTGAATTGGATGGCTGTGTTGCCGCAACCAAAAGATTGATACAAATTAGCAACCAAGTTTTTGATGTAGGGGGGGAGGTCGATGCGATCGAGATGTTCGGATTGATACAGTTGCTCGTGAATCAGAGCCATTGAATGGATACGGGTCTGGCTTTCTTCAAATAAAGTTAGGGTCGGTTCGTCTTCAATGTATTGAGCTTGAAGTTGCAGCAAGCTGGAAATTACCTGCATATTATTTTTGACTCGGTGGTGAATTTCTTTGAGCAAAACTTCTTTTTCGCGGAGTGCTGCTTGGATGCGGGCCTCGGTACATTTGCGATCGCTGATATCTTCGCCAATACCCGCGATCCGGTAAATTTTGCCCGATTCGTCGTAAATGGGAAAAGCTCGATCGCACAGCCAGCGAATTGTGCCGTCTGGCCGAAAAATCCGATATTCGGTACTGGTGGACTCGCCCTGCAACACTTGCGTCATTGCCTCTTCCAACAGGTGTCTATCTTCTGGATGCACCCACTCGAGCAATTTTAAGGGCTCGGCATACAATTCTTCCCTGCCGCGCCCCCAGATTTGTTCGTAAGCTGGACTCAGATACAATAAATCGGTGAATTCAGCAGAAAGTAGCCAAAAGGAATCTTGGATATTTTCTGCTAGCTGACGGAATCGTTCTTCACTTTCGCGAATGACCTTTTCTGCCTGTTTGCCTTCGCTGATATCTTCTGCAATGCCAACGATGCGGTAAACTTTACCCGCTTGATTTCTAATCGGAAAAGCCCGATCGCGAATCCAGCGAATTTCGCCGTCCGGCCTGACAATTCGATATTCTATCTCGTTTTCCGACTCAATTTGTTTAGTGAAATTAGCAATAACGCGCTCGCGATCTTCTGGATGGAGGGACTCGGCAAAAAAGCGTCCGTAAGTATACAAATCAGCGCAGCTTCTACCCCAAATTTTTTCATAAGCCGGACTGATATAAATAATTTCCTGGGGTTGAACGTTTACCATCCAAAACACGCTTTCAATGTTTTCTGCTAGCTGTCGGAACCTTTCTTCGCTTTCTTTCAGTGCTGCTTCTGTTTTTTTGCGATCGCTAATATCGCGCTGCACGCCAAAATACCCCACGATTCTGCCCGGGGAATCGTAAATGCAAATATAGTCGCCTTCCACCCAAACTGGAACCCCGTCAAACTTGCGATTCTCATTTTCGATATGAATTCTGCCAGCATCAAACAATTGCCTGATTATCTCTCTGCCGCCAGTCAAATTGTGGGACAATAAAGAGTAAAGCGTCCGGCCAATAAACTCTTCCCTAGTACCTCCGTATTGAGCTATCAAAGCATCGTTTGCCTTCGTTACCCGCCCGTTAGCAAATACGTAATCCAAGACTTTTTCTTTGTCAACGGTATTGTTCCAGTGTACCGGTTCGTCCAGCATCATAAAGAAAAAGCCATCTAAAGATTGAGAGAAAAACAATTCTAGCTGTTCCTGGCTTTCCCGCAGAGCTTCTTCGGCGCGCCAGCGATAGATAATTTCTTCCCGCAATTGATTGTTGGCTGCTTTCAAGTCTTCAGTGCGCTTTTGATATTTAATTTTTAGCTGATTTTTGATTTCTTGCAGCCCTATTTCTGCCTGTTTTTTTTCAGTTATCTCTTGAGTAACTACCATGCCCGCAAAAATTTCTTCCCGGTCGTTTTTGACGGGAGCAATTGTTATTGAATAAATGCGATCGCGGTATTTATATTCAAAAGAATTCTCTTTTCCTGCCAAAGCCGCGCGATATTTAGCCTCAAAAAGTGACCAATCTTCAGGTGGCGATACTTCCCACAGTGTTTTGCCTTCCAACAGTTCTTTGGACAAACCAACTGCTGCCAAACCTTGACCGTCAACCAGAGTATAGCGCAAATCGCGATCGAACAAAAACACCGACCCATTCGGATAATGTTTGATGAGAGTTCGGTACATTTCCTGGCTTTTTTCCAGAGATGCGATTAACCGAATGCGATCGTCGTCAGTGATATCAAATTCAGTTGCCGAACCCGAAAAGCCAGCATTCTCGACTGCTTTGAGTTGTGCTTCTAATTTCTGGCACAATTCTCTCTGCTGCTGCAAATCCTCTTCCAGTTGCCGAATTTTTGCGGTTTGCTCTGCTACTAATGCTTCGCAGGTTTCGAGAGGTCGATCGATCTTGGCAGGATCAATACACATAATGGCTCTAGGTTTGGCAGTTGCGGACTTGAGCTTTGTCAAGTTAATACTAACAAAGCTCAAGCCTTTACTGCCAACTTAAGCAGTCAATCTTTCTTGACAAGCGAATTTCAAAGGTGGTACCCGCCACGTGATTTATCCGTGGAATCAATCGAAAATCGATTTTCGAAAATCCTCAAGAAAGAGCATTTATCCGTGGGGTCAATCTCAAATCTAAAATCTCAAATCTAAAATCGATTGACTTCCAAAGCCTTCTACCTTTATTTAGGAACTCCCGCCGTCAACACTTCATGGCCATCAAGTGTCACCAAAACATCATCTTCAATTCTCACGCCAATACCGCGCCATTTTTCAGGAACCTCCGGCTGTCCTTCAACGGGTTTAATATAAGGAGAAATATAAATCCCCGGTTCCACCGTCAGCACTTGTCCTGGCTGCAAAACTTGCGGATTTTCGCCGTACTGATAAACGCCGACATCGTGTACGTCCAATCCCAGCCAATGACCAGTGCGGTGCATATAAAATGGCTTGTATTTCTCTTCTTTAATTATCTCTTCAATGTCCCCCACCAAAAGTTTTAAATCCATTAAACCTTCCACCAAAACGCGAACTGCTGTTTCGTGAATTTTGCTGTAAGGATTTCCCGGATATACTTGACTAATTGCCTGCAATTGTGCTTGCAAAACTAAGTCATAAATTATCTGTTGTTCAGTGGTAAATTTGCCGCTAACAGGAAAGGTGCGAGTAATATCAGCGTTGTAGTAGTCGCAAGCACAACCGGCATCTATTAGCAACAAATCGTTTTCCTGTATTTGGCGGTTGTTTTCGATGTAGTGGAGGACGCAGGAATTGTAACCGGATGCAACAATTGAAGGGTAAGCGGGAGTGCAGCCATTTAAGCCAAAAGTATGTTCTATTTCAGCTTGAATTTCATATTCGTACCTGCCCGGTTTGGCGAATTCTTGGGCGCGGTTGTGCGCTGCAACTGAGATATTAGCGGCTTTTCGCATTAATGCTAATTCAGTTTCGCTTTTCACCAGCCGCATCGGGTGTAAAATGATGTTGGAATCTTCGACTGCTGTCGGACCTGTGCCGCGTTTGGGGTAGGTGGCCATCAAGCGCTGCCAGTGATTGAGGACTGTTTGGTCGAAATTACGATCGCGCCCGAAGTGATAGTATATGCGATCGGCCTTTTCTAAATATTTCGGCAATTTTTCCGCAAGTTCGGCGATGGGGAAAGCTTCATCCGCGCCGTACAATTCCTTAGCGCCTTCTACTCCGGCGCGATAACCGTGCCAAGTTTCTTTTTCCAAGTCTTTTGGCTGGACAAACAAGACAAATTTGTGTTCTTCGTGGTGCGGCGCGAGCACTGCTACCGCCTCCGCTTCATTGAAACCGGTTAAGTAGAAAAAATCGCTATCTTGTCGGTATGCGTATTCTACATCGTTGTGCATGACGGCTGCGGGCGCGCTGCGAAATATCGCCGCCCCGCTGCCAATTTTTGCCATTAACTGTTCGCGTCTTTGCCGGTATTCGCTGGGGTTGGTCATCCGATTTTAGATTTTAGATTTTAGATTTTAGATTGAGTGTAATATTAACACCTTGTGATTGAAACCGCTTATTTTCAGACAAAACCCGCAAGGGGCAAGATTTGAAGATATAGGTGTTCGGTTTTTTTTCTTGGTCTACTTATTTATTGTATTGTTCTGCGATCGCCAATTGACAAGTATAGTCAAGCAGCCGAGACAAAGATGAGTTGCGATCGACTAAAGTCCATCTCGGATCGAAATTCGACCAATTTTCGCCGTCTTGGCTAACTCTGACAGTTCTAAACTGTCGTTGCTTGCAGTCAACTTCCATTTGCGCCAACAATTTCTCGTTACTAAACTGTTGAGTTCCTAAAATAGTTCTGACTGGATAAGAGGGAGCACCGGGAATATCGGATTTGCTTAATTCAACGCTGTTGGAGTCAATGCAAATATCTACAAAACATCTTAATTTTTCGGCGCGGGCGCTCAAAGTATTGACACCAACAAAAATAAAAGTTGCTATAAAAAAAAAAGACGAATTCTTAGTATGTATGGCAAATGTAGTATTCATCTGCGTTAATTGGCGTTTAGGGGCGGTTTAATATTATAGCAACCGCCAAGACGGTTAGGACATTCTTAATCGCTGAAAGCCTTACTATTACTGGTTCTTCCTTCTTCCTTCTTCCTTCTTCCTTCTTCCTTCTGCTATATTGACAGTTTAAGATAAAAGTAGGGACGTAGAAATAGTGCTGCGTCCCTACTTTTTAAAGACACGGCATTGCCGCGTCCCTAATCTTTAAACAAGTCTTAAAGCTGAGGAACGTATTGTTCTTTTTCAGGAACAAAAGTGTATTCCGCGACAATTAGCCGGAACTCTTCACCGTCGATGGTTTCTTTTTCGATCAACAAATCGACTAAGCGATCGACTACGGCGCGATTTTCGCGAATAATTCGGCGGGCTTCCTCGTAACAGCTATCGACAATTACCCGGACTTGTGAGTCAATCCGAGAGGCAATTTCTTCGGAATATTCCGATCGCGCCGTGAAGTCGCGGCCGAGGAAAATTTCGCTTTGCTGAGCTTCCAGGGCGATCGGGCCCAAAGTAGACATCCCGTAGCGAGTCACCATTTGGCGCGCCATGCCGCTTACTTGCTGCAAGTCATTGCCGGCACCGGTGGTTACTTCGGCATCGCCGAAAACTACTTCTTCGGCTGCGCGACCACCCAAAGCACCGCTAATGCGGGCTAAAATTTGGGATCTTGAAATCAAACCTTGGTCTTCGCTGGGCATGAACCAAGTCAAGCCGCGGGCCTGTCCGCGAGGTACTAAGGTAACTTTTTGAACGGGATCGTGGGCTTGAATGATTGTACCGACGATCGCGTGGCCGATTTCGTGGTAAGCAATCAAGCGCTTGCTCTTGCTGTCCACCAAGGGAGTGCCTTCCATACCTGCTACCACGCGATCGACTGCATCGTCAATTTCGAGCATCGTAATCGCTTCTTTGCGGCGGCGGGCGGTTAAAATAGCAGCTTCGTTGAGCAAGTTAGCCAAATCAGCGCCCGTAAAACCAGGAGTCCGGCGGGCGATGGCGTCCAAAGAAATCTCTGCAGACAGCTTCTTGTTGCGCGCGTGAACTTCCAAAATTTCCAAGCGGCCTTTGATATCCGGCGTATCTACGCTAACTTGGCGGTCAAAACGTCCCGGACGCAGCAACGCTGAGTCGAGCACGTCGGGGCGGTTCGTAGCAGCAATGATGATAATGCCAGTATTGCCCTCAAAACCGTCCATTTCCGTCAGCAACTGGTTCAGGGTTTGTTCCCGTTCGTCGTTACCGCCGCCGATACCGGCACCGCGCTGGCGGCCCACGGCATCAATTTCATCGATAAAGATGATGCAAGGAGCATTTTCTTTAGCTTTCTTGAACAAGTCCCGAACGCGGGAAGCGCCGACACCGACGAACATTTCGACAAATTCCGAACCCGAGATGCTGAAGAAAGGCACACCCGCTTCACCTGCGATCGCTTTTGCCAGCAGGGTTTTACCAGTTCCGGGAGGGCCCACTAGCAGCACCCCTTTGGGAATCTTCGCCCCGACAGCGGTAAAGCGTTCGGGTTTTTTGAGGAATGTCACCACTTCTTGAAGTTCTTCTTTGGCTTCCTCAACGCCTGCTACGTCGTCGAACAGTACGCCTGTTTTAGCTTCCATTTGAAAGCGAGCTTTGGACTTGCCAAAATTCATAGCTTGGCCCGGACCGCCGGGAACGTTGCCACCGCGGCGGAAGAGGAAAAACAGCCCTCCTACTAACAACAGGGGAAATACTAGATTGCCTAAAAGTCCCCAGACAGCGCCGTCGTTGCGCAGGGGGTGAGTGTCGAAGCTGATTTTGGAGTCTCTGAGCCTAGAAACCAGTTCCGGGGCATTTGAGGGCAAGTCCACCCGCCACCGCTGCTCGTGATTGTCCAGTTCGGGATCGACTGCTAGGACAATAGCCGTCCGACCTCCGTCGTAAAGGTCAACGCTGGTGACTCGACCGGCGTTTAAGTAATCTAAGAATCGACCGTAGCTCAGGCGGGTGCTGGCGGTGTTCTTGGTCATTTCTGCAGGGGATGGGGCAAAGGCTCCCTGCCACAAGAAAAACCCGATGACTAAGGCCGGTAAAGTCCAAAGTAGTATAGTTCGCCAAGAAATTTTCATAAATGCGGATGCCTTGAATGGGGGACCGATCGGGTAAGATCGCGGTGTCGGAGGAGTGCGACAAAAGTTTACACTCAGAATCTTAACTAAATTTAACTTAACAATGCACTCTCAGGCAACAGAGCTTCGAGCACGATCGCTCCAGAAAAAGTTAGGTTAGTTACGGTAAGGGCGATCGTCCCGAATATAATGTTTGGTGCTGATTTCGATACCGATCTAGGTAGAGTTAGAAGAATCGCCGCAAAACCCACTGTCTTTCTGCCTTTAAGCGTGGCAGTGTCAAGGGATAAGGCATGATAATGGTGAGGCTCAGTGAGGTAACACATTTCAATGACAACTAGACAGCTTGTTCCTAATTCGGCTATGCTGACGCAGCAGACTAAGATCGCTTCTCACAAATCGATTATTAGTGCTGATTTGGGTCGGACGGCAACTAAAGCCTGCGTGAGTCGCAACCCGAGCAGCGTGGTTTTCATCCCTGCCAACGTGGCTGCTATGCCCGTTGAAAAGGTTCGTGGCGGCAGCTTTGAGTCGAAAGCAACAGACCCTCTGTTGGATATGTGGCTGGAGTACCAGGGCAAGGGCTACGCGATCGGTCAACTGGCGGCAGATTTTGGCGCTAATCTCGGCGGTGCCGACCAGTCGAAAGTAGTAGATGCTTTGGTTAAGGTTTTTTCCTGTGCTGGATATTTCCAGATGAAGGGCGAAATAGCAGTTGTGCTGGGTTTGCCGTTTTATTCGCAGGATCAGTTTGAGAAGGAAAAGGAAGAGATTATCAGCCAACTGCGCTCTCCCCACGTTGTGGTGTACCGGGGCGAGCGTGTGGATATTAACATCAGTCACGTTTGGGTGATGCCCGAAGGGTTCGGCAGCCTGATTTGGTGCGAGGCTCAAGACAACAAGGAGTTTACGCCGGAGTTGCCCGAACTGTCAGTGGCTGTTGTCGATATCGGACACCAAACTACCGATTTGTTAATGGTCGATCGTTTCCGGTTCGCCCGGGCGGCTTCTAAGAGCGATTCCTTCGCAATGAACAAGTTCTACGAACAAGTTGCCTCAAAGATTCCGGGGGCAGACCCTCAATCTCTGTCTTTACTGGAAGCGGTAAATAAACCAGAAGGCCAACGTTTCTACCGTCCCAGAGGAGCGACTAAGCCGACTAATTTAGATCCGATTATTAAGGATTTGCGGGAGGCTTTCGCTAACGAACTGTCCGAACGTTTGGTGCAGTGGCTGCCGGAACGGGTGACGGATGTGGTTCTGACTGGCGGTGGCGGCGAGTTTTTCTGGGAAGTGCTGCAACCTTTGCTTAAAGACGCCAATCTTAAGGCTCACTTGGCTCAGCCTTCTCGGAAAGCTAATGCTTTGGGACAGTTTATTTATGCTGAGGCTCAGCTAGCCACGATAAAGTAACGCATTAAGGCTTGAACCCTATGGCACTGTGGGCAAAAAATAAAGCGAATTTCTCGGTAGCGTTTACAGAAGATGCTGCGGATCAAACTTTGCTGGCCGCTATTGAAAAAGAGTTGGCTTTCACGAAGTATCAGACTTTCAGCAATCTCTGCAAGCAAGCTTTGTGGCAGTTTTTGTCTGTATCTGAGTCTGCTAGCTCTACACAGAGCTTTCAACGGTTGGAACAGCGTATTGCTGAACTTGTGGTCAAATTTGCTGAGTTTGAACACAATGTTTCTGCAGAGGAATTAAGCCGTTTGGAAGCACTGGAACATCACCTGAGTCAACTCAGCGCGCAGTTGGATCAGTTGCAGGGGAGTGTTAACAGTAAGTTTGCTCAAGTTTCTTTTGCCCAAGTTTCAAAAGTAGTAGAGCCTGGCCCGATTGAATCTGAGTCTGTGGCGGATGATAATTTAGTGTCTGATGCTGAGGTTGCTCCTCGTCGGGATTCTGATCCTTTGTTGGAGCGTTTAAGTTCTTTGTTACCCCAAGATTTCTAAAATGAGGTAGACCCAGGCTAAAAAGCCTTGAGATGTGATGTTAGTGGCCTGCTGTTGGCAGCCGGTACTGAATAAAGAAACAAAGCGATCGCTCTTTTGAAAAAAAGGGCGATCGCTTTGTTATATCAATTCATCTGCGTTAATCTGTGTTTATCTGCCTGTATCTGCGGTTAAAAAAAGATAACTTATTAACCGCAGATGACAATGGATTGACGCTGATTCACGCCGATGAAAAGAAGAGAGATAAGAATAATTCCGATGCTAACAGATTTGATATTATTTGTCAGTTGTCGTTGACAGTTGACGCTGGTATATTTTCTGTGGTGACAAATTATTAATTACCATTATTCCATCAATCCTAATTTTTGTAAGCGCGAACGAATGGCACCAGGCTGTCGCTGAAATCTCTGAGCTAATTCCCCAATTTGTTGACAGCTAGCATATTCTTTCTTCAAATTTTCGTCTTCATCCTGACTCCACTTGACATAAGCTCTGGGATATTTCTGGCGAATTTTCTCATTCTGGGTTTTAGGTCGATCGGCATTCAAGCTAGAACCAAACTGTGGGTTAATTTGCCCGCCGCGACTAGCTACCGCCTCCTGCACGCGGTTGGGAATTACAGCAATTTCTTCAGATAGCTGAGCCAAAGCATTGTCTACTTTTTGCTGAAGTTCTGTTAGCTGCCGCTGCTGCAAACTGCCCCACTGCGGCAGTTCGTTGATAAACTCCTGCAAGTCCAGAATTATTGTTGTCAAAGTTTCGACTTGTTGCAACTCCGGCCGCTGTTTAAATTGGCGGCTGGTGAGTTCGATCTCGCTTTGAATCATTTTAATAGTTTTTTCTAAAATTATTAGTCGCTGGCGCAGGTTCTCAATTGCTGAAATTAGAGAGTGTACGTTTTCTCCCGGCCCAACATTGAGATTTTCGCGAGATGTTTGAGCAAGAGCTTCGTCTAAAGCATTAACAGCAAGTTGCAATTGCTCGATCGCGCGATCGGTAGTAACTGCTTGTTGATTTACCCGATCGAAAGTTGCCGCCGTACTTGCTTTTACTTGCCTGTGCAACTTCTGCCGGTTCACAAAATTCAACACCAACGAAATCACTACAGGCACTTGAGCATAAACGCTCTGCCCCCAAACCAAACTAGCAGCCAATCCCACAGCAGAGGCTGCCAGACAAACCACTTCAGCAGTTTCTAACAAATTGCTCGACTTGGGATTTTGGATTTTGGTTGGTAAATTGGATGATGACATAGGCTACTACCATTTTAGATTTTAGATTTTAGATTTTAGATTTTAGATTTTAGATTTTAGATGGGGAATGACTGATGAAGCTCGTAGTTTGGATCGCGGACTTATAGTTGCATTCTTTTTTTTAACTGGTGCAAGTATGCGGGTAAAAATAAAGTACGCGCTCTTGGCAGCTATCCCGTAAGGAATCGCACGCAGACCCAGAAGTGAGCGGTGGTGAAAAACAGATTAAGTTTTTTATTGACCGCCATCTAATTAAATATATTAAATCTGCAAAATTAGTCGAGCTAAAGTGAAATAAATCAAGACGCCGAGGACATCAACTGCGGTGGTAATAAAAGGAGCAGACATTAAAGCGGGGTCTAAACCCAAAGAACGAAATAGAAACGGCAGAGCTGAACCGGCAAGAGAAGCTAAAATTGCGATCGCAAACAAACTCACCCCCACCGCGCTCGCCACTGCTAAACTCCCTTGCAGAGTGTAAGCCCAGCCCGTCGCTACAGTCCCCAATATAGCTCCTAGCAGCGCTCCCGCCATCCCCTCGCGCACAATTACTTGAAACGGCCCCATTGCTGTAATTTCCTCAGTATTCAAACCGCGAATTACAACCGTTGAGGACTGAGCTCCGACATTGCCTCCAGTGCCAGTCAGCAACGGAATAAAGGCTGCTAGGGCGACTACTTGGTGCAAAATATCTTCTTGAGCTCGAATAATTGCGCCGGTAACAGTATTCGTTAAAAGTAGAACAAACAGCCACACGACCCTTTTGCGGGCAACGGTAATTAAATCGGTCTGAAAATAATTGTCGCCGCCGGACTGGACGCCGCCCAAGGTATAAATATCTTTGGCGGCTTCTTGTTCTAAAATGTCGATCGCGTCGTCAACTGTAATGATCCCGACCAGACGCTGTTCGCGGTCTACAACGGGCACAGCTAAAAAATCGTAACGCTGGATCAGCCTAGCTACTTCTTCTTGATCCGTGCCAGTTTGAACAGAAACTACATCGCGGGTCATAATCTCGCCGACAGTTTTGTCCAGGGGCGAAGTTACTAAATCCCGCAGGGATAAAATGCCAGTCAAGCTGCGTCCGGCGTCGGTGACGTAAAGAGAATAAATTGTTTCGGTAGTTTTAGCCAAAGAGCGAATTCGGTCTAAAGCTTGGGCGACGGTAAAGCTTTCTTTCAGAGAAATATATTCCGGGGTCATGATCCGGCCGGCCGTACTGGCTTCGTAACCCAAAAGTTGAGCCGTAGCTTCGCGTTCGGTTGGGCTCAATTGAGCTAAGAGGCGGCGGACTAATATTGCCGGCAGTTCGTCAAAGAGTTTAGCGCGATCGTCCGGGGACATTTTGTCTACAATATCGAGGACTTCTTGGCGTTTGAATTTTTCGCAGAGGGACTGCTGAACGCTGGAGTCGAGATATTCGTAAACTGCGATAGCTTCGTCTTTGGAAAGCAAGCGGAAAGCTATTACTTGCATGGTTTCTGGCAGGCCTTCGATAGCTTCAGCTATGTCGGCTTCCTGCACCGGGTGCAAAATCGCTTTTGCTCCTTTAAAATCTCCTTCTTCCAACAGGGCTCTTAACTGCGATCGAACTAATTCCCGCAGTTCCTTTCGCGCGTAGGTGGGTAAAGAAGACGATTGATAACTTTTTTCTGCCACTGATGACCCTCCTAAACCTGTGCTGCGCGCCTTCCTAAATCCAGTTTAGAGCCTATTGACGCCACTGGTTGCAGTTATCAGACTTGCCGTGACAAGATCCCCACCTTACGCCTATTCGAATGGTGCGCGCGCAGCACCTTGTCTGATTTGGGATCAAATACATTTATCTTGATCCGTGACACTGATCGTTAGGAAAGGAGAATTGCGGCCCAGCACTTTTTCCAACAGGTTCGTCGAACTTTGATTGCGAATAAAATTATTGACTGTTTCTTTCCATTCAGTATCGCTTGCCGGCAGGATCATTCCGTAGGAAATACAGGTTAAAGGCTGATCCGGTATAATAGAATATTGGCTGGGAGTTAAACCCTGTCTCCGCGCTTCTCCCACTAACAGCATTCTGTCGCTGGCGAAGGCATCGATTCTGCCGGATACCGCATCTTTTACACCCGACTCTCTGGCCGTGATACCTTCATAAATTCGCTGGTTGGCTAGTTGATATCGCCCTGCAATGAATTGTTCGGTAACAGAACCGCTCAGCACCCCAATTGTCACGTCTTGCAGGAATCCCGCAGGATTGACTCTCAGTCTGTTTTCTGGCTTGACTAAGAGATAGGTGCCGCTGTATAAAAAAGGTAGCGAATATGCAATCCCGTTGGGGGGATTTTTCAGGATTGTATTGGGTCCGCATTCTAGGTGAGCGCGCTTGCTGGTGACGCTGCGGAATCGCCCTTTTTCCCCTGATTCGTTTAGGTCTGTTTCTAGTTTTTCTAAGCGGACGGAGCGATTAAATTTCTTTTCTAAGTCAGCTCTGAAAAGTTCTAAGCCTTCGATGCAAACTCCTAGCCATTTTTCGCCTTCTAAGTAGCCGAAGGGAGGGGAGTCTTTTCTGATACCGACTTTGAGAATGCCGGTTTGCCGAATTTCTTCCAGTGCTGTCTGGGCTGAGGCTACTGTAGGTAAAGCTGCGGGGAATAATAGTGAAAATATCGCTGTAACTGCTGCGAATTTCCTGCTTTTGTTGGCTAGTGCTGATTTCATTAGTTCGGCATCCGAATAGATATTTTACTGGGTTTTAATAGGATACGCAAAAAAACTATATTGTCAATATATTTTGGTGGTCTAATTTTGGACTGTGGGGGTGTTTTGGGTGCTGCGTGCGATCGGCTAACTTCAACCTGCACCCTCTAAAATTAAGTTTCGGGGGTTGGGCAGCAAAAAAGTGTCGCCTGCTTTAATGAAGTCGCTAGAGCCGAGAATTGACAGCCGCTCTCGCTCAGCTTTTACTGCTATATTGCAGCCCTACTTTACCAGAACTAAACCAACAATTGATATTTTTCTTGGGCTAAACGGTAAAGCGGTCGCCACACTAAACGGTTAGTCACTACAACCAATAGCGACATCACAGAAGTAGCCGCTAAAAGCAAAGGAAAATTGCCTGATGCCGTTGCTTGAGAAATCGTCTCGCCCAAACCGCTTGTTGTAATTATTTCACCTTTATACTGCACGTATTCGCTGACAATACTGGCATTCCAAGCTCCGCCCACCGCCGTAATAATTCCTGTAATTAAATAAGGAAAAATTCCCGGTATAATTAAAGTTTTCCAGCGCAGGAACAGGGAAAGTTTGTAAACTTGCGCAGCTTCAAACAACTCGGAAGGTATCGATTGGGCACCGGCAATAACATTAAACAGCAAATACCACATTGTACCCAACATCATCAGCGCCACAGAACCAATTTCTAAGCCACCTCCAGTTTTAATTAAAGCTAGTAGCAATACTGGAAATAAAGCCGTTGCCGGGACAGAAGCAGCTATTTGTACTAATGGCTGCAAAATCTGAGCTAAACGCGGATTTCGACCGATCGCCACTCCGAGCGGTACTGTCCACAACAGCGATAAAAATAGCGCGCAAATGACTCGCAAAGCTGTGAAAAATGCACCTCCCATGACTTTTTGCCAGTCAGACAAACTCAGCAACCGCAGCAGCAGCACCGCTTCCCAAGTTCCCCAAAGTACAATGGCGGCAAACCCGCTGACAAATATCCAATTTATCCAATTTCCGATGCGAGTTTTTTTTCTGGAATTTGTTGTTAAATTAGCAGGTGCAAAAGCTCTAGCCAAACCAATATCGAAACTGTCGCCGAGCGGCGAAATACGCGACTTCAAAATCCGCAGCGTCGCCGATCGCCTTAAAAAATCTAACACGCTTGACTGCGGTACATCGGTAGCTTCCACAGATTGATATTTAAACTTTTCTACCCAAGCAATCAAAGGCTGCCATATAAAAAAGTCTATGGCTATAATCACACCAATTAATACTGCTAAACCCCAGCCGATGGCCCCAAAATTCCCTTCATTGGCTGCCTTGCCCAAATAGGAACCGAGTCCGGGCAAATTAAAGTTTTTGTCCCCCAATGTAAAAGATTCGATCGCAATCAAAAAGAACCAGCCGCCCGCCACTGACATGACGCTGTTCCACACCAGTCCGATCGCACCAGCAGGCAATTCTAACGTCCAGAACTGCTGCCAAGCATTGAGCCGATAAATTTGAGCAGCTTCCTTAAGTTCTCGTGGAATTCCGGAAAGTGACTGATAGAAACTAAAGGTCATGTTCCAAGTCATCCCAGTAAATATTAAGATAATCGATGCGAGTTCTACGCCGATTATTTGACCGGGAAATAAAGTAATTAGCGCTAAAACAACTCCCGGCAAAAAAGATAAAACCGGAATCGACTGCAAAATGTCTAACAAGGGAATTAAAATTTTTGCGGCCAGGGGAAAGCGGTAAGCAGAATAAGCATAAACTAGGGTAAACAGCAGCGATAAAAAATAGGCGGCTGCCATGCGTAAAAGAGTCTGGACTGTATATGCTGGCAAGACATTTAGTGTGGTCTCAATTTTAAAATTTGGGTTGTAGTCACTGCTGAATTGAGAAGCTGTTTGGACAATTGCCAAAATTAGAGAGAAGATTGCTAGAATCAGCAAGCCGTCTTGCCAAGTCCACGCTGACCTTTCTAAAGTTTTATTTGCTGGTGTTAGAGGTCTTGTCATAATAATTAGTTATTGGGCATGGGGCATGGGGCATGGGGCATGGGGCATGGGGCATGGGGCATGGGGCATGGGGCATGGGGCATCGGGAATTGGGCATCGGGAATTGGGCATCGGGAATTGGGCATCGGGAATTGGGCATCGGGAATTGGGCATCGGGAATTGGTTATTGGTTTTTGGTTATTGGTTTTTGGTTTTTGGAGGCAGAGCCTCCGGGTATGTATTCCCAGGCAGAGCCTGGGAACAAGACTAAGAGTAAGATACCAACAAACAAGACTAAGATACCAACAAATAACAGATAACAAATCACAACTAACAACTACGAACTAACCAATAACAAATAACCAATAGCAAATAGCTACTCAGCTTTATCTTCCGATTCTAAGAAAATTTCGCCCCCTGGTTCGTCGTAGCTGTACAACTCTGCATAACGTCCCCAATCAATAGCAGTTTTCAATTGCCGCATTGCTTCTTGCGGGCTAAAGTGGGTTTCGAGAATATCCAAAATCAACTCTTCAGAAATGCGATGATTGCGCTTTGCCTGAAGCATTCTAGAAATTTGCTGTACGAGGCGAATATTGCTGAGAATTTGGGTGCGAACAATTTGTTTTCGCTGGTCAATTCCGCCGGCAATGAACTGAATGCCAACTGGAGTTAAAATGAGGTCGCCTTCTTTGATTACTAGAAAATCCATTAATTTTGCTGCTTCCACGATCGGCAAAATGTCGTCAACCTCTAACATTAATTCTTGACCGAGGCGGTAGAGGTCTTTCTCCTTGCGGTCTTCCAAGAGTTCCAACAAACCTGCGATCGCACCGATTCGCACCTGCGGCAGAGATTGATATTTAGCGCTTTGAGCGGGTTGAGGTTGAGACACAGCAGCGGCACTTTCAGCAGGTGCTGTCACTGTGTCGCAGCTCAATTCGGGATTGGTGAGAATTTTGTAAACTTGGTCCACGAGAGCTTGGAATTCCGGAGTTTTACGATCGCGGTAGTGCGGCAAAGTCACTTTCAATTCGGCGCGAATTCGACCGGGATTCCGACCCAAGACTACAACTCTATCGGCTAAAATTACCGCTTCCTCAATCCCGTGAGTTACGATTAACACCGCTTTAGTAGGAATCTTCTTTTCCAGCCACAAATCTAATAACTCAAACCGCAAGTTTTCCGCCGTCAGCACGTCTAAAGCTGAAAATGGTTCATCCATGCAAAGTAATTCGGGTTCTACCGCCAAAGCTCTAGCAAATCCCACCCGCTGCCGCATCCCGCCGGAAAGTTCTTTCGGATAAGCATTTTCAAATCCGTCTAAACCGATAATGTCAATCATCTGCAAGGCTTTTTTTCCCCGCGGTTCGGGCAATTCTCCTTTAGCTTTTAAGCCTAATTCTACATTTTCTAGTACCGTCAACCAGGGATAAAGCGCAAAGTTTTGAAATACAATAGCCACTCCAGGATTTAAGCCGACTAAAGGACGATTGTGGTAGAGAACTTGACCTGCGGTGGGCGGGATAAGTCCGGCTATCATCCGCATTAATGTTGATTTACCCGAACCGGAAGGACCGAGCAAAGCTACTATTTCGCCCGCTCTTATCTCTAAATTAATTGGCTCTAAAATAGAGATTTTTTGACCGTTTGGCTGCTGGTAAACTTTGCTAACTCCTTCTAAGGTAATGAGGCACTCTGTTGCTGTTTTAACTACCACAACTAAACCTCCTCGCTTGTTGTTTAAATTTAGTCATTAGTCTGTAGTCATTAGTCTGTAGTCCGCAGTCCGCAGTCATTAGTCCGCAGTCCGCAGTCAGTAGTCCTTAGTTACAAACTCTGGGAAACTGACAACGGATAACGGCTAATTGATACCAGTTTAGTCAAATAATGCAAGGGCAGACAAGCCCCAAACCATGATGCAGTCAGTCATTCTCAATCGAAAATCAAAAATCGAAAATCGAAAATGGTATGACTGCCGAGTATTCGGTCAATTTTCTGTGACAGGCGATCGCTTTTTCACCAGCAACAAGACTGCAAGAGTAGCGAGTTGGATCGCAACTGAAAATACAACCAGCCAGATAAGCCATAGCTGTGTTAAATATCCCATAGGCGGAACCTCTTTTGTCGGCAGGCACGAGTCCAGCTACGGTAGCTTTCAAAATCGATTCCTGGGATCCCATACCTATACCCCGATCGCCTCTTTAGTCTCCGCGCCATTCTGGATCGTCTGCGGGGAATGGATGGGTTTGCTGTGTACGAGATCCTTCAGTCCGATCCGATTACCCGATCGATCCGCGTCATTCTGCTGACAGCGAAAGTTTGACCGAGATCGTGCTAAATTTGCCCAGACGGCGGTAGCTGGGGTAATTACCAAACCGATCCAACCCCTCACCCTGTGCGAAGAAGTGGCAGAGATTTGAGGATGGGTTGATTGACTTTAATGATTATTGTTAAATTTTGTCACGAAAACTGTTAATTTCAAGAATCTTTACCAACTCCTGACTGTTGCTATCTAGCCTTCAGGTATGCAGGTAAGGGCAAAAAAAAACATAGTATCTGGTGGGGGCGGGTAAGCGCGAAAAATCTATAATACAAGCGATTTATAGGTCAATACCCTTGGGTTAACACTGTTTATTGCCCGGAGTTCCCCCTCCCAGCGGACGGGAGAGAACACTCTTGTCCTCCCTTTTTTTAGGCGGGTTCGGGCTGATATGAACCGTATAGAGTTATAAGTCCAAAACCCGTCATCCCCATCTAATGTTTATTTGTAACCACCTACTTATGCAGCTAAAAGCTCTTCGCATAATTCGACAGTAAATGAATGTTCTTAAGCCATTCAATGAGGTCAGGCAGTATCTCGAATCCCGAAATAAATCAATAGTTTAGAAGGGGTTTATCTGAAAAAAAATACTAATTCACAATGAACCCAATAAGCAGGAGGTAATACAAACTTGTTTAACCACTTTTGCAGGTTGAAATGTGCGAGTTGCTAATTTGACTTGAGAAGGCGTGCCACAAGCAATACTCTCTCAGCCCGAGACCATTATTGTGGAAGTTGCCGTCGGCGAAATAGATGGATTGCGATTTCTCAAACAACTAAGAACACCACCAGACACCCAAGTAATTCCAGTTGCGATACTAACTTACGCAGCTTCACGGGGTGATTTACAGCAAAGCTGGTTCTAACAATATCATATCAAATCCGTTAGCATCGGAATAGTAAATTCGAGTTGACTGTTGACTGTTGACTGTTTACTGTTCACTGTCAACCGTCAACAGTCAACCGTCAACAGTCAACATCACGGACGGTGTAACCGGAAATGATATCACCTGCCAGCAGTGATAGTTAATCCCCTCGATCCAGCTATGCTTTCTGTTCAAACTGCCAATGTTTGGACCTGGGATTTAGAGTCTCCGATCAAATCAAGGAACAGGGAACAGGGCAGAATGAACGGGAAGAAAACCATTTTATCTAGGAATTGACCTCAAAAGTTGCCTCTGAATAGTGTTGACTTCTCAAAAAACAGATGTGACATTACAAGGTGCGTAAAAAGGTGCATATTGTGGCAGAAAAGTTCTCGGCGCTCTTAAGATTATTACAAAATGTTGAAACTTGTATCTTTTCCTTAACCATTTTGTATTATTTACCAAATGTTTATTTTTTTTATGTATGTTCTTGTTATGGTGGATTCAACTCAGTTTATAGCACATGGAACAGTGAAATGCCCCTTAGTAAAAAAATACCTTTTTATGACACAGGGCGCCTGCTGCTAGAATCAAATCCTCTGTCCAGCCAGCATCAAATCTACTGGTTTTGTCGCCAATTTTCGCAAACAATGGATATTTACAATCTGAACAGATGTAGCTCATCGCCCTCTCTAACTTTAGTTAGAGAGCTAGGGCTTAAGAAACAACATTCTTTATCGGTGGGATTTAACAGTTCTATTTAGCCATGATAAAGTTTAGAGATTGTCCTAGCGCTGACGAATTTTCACGCTCACAACTTGACTCTCTTGCATCATTAAATTACCAAACTCTCGCCCAAAAAATTGAAGATCGATCTATTAAAATAGCGCTTAATTTATGGATATCACTAGACTCAACCTGATTAGAACCTTATGCCAAACACCCTTTAAAAGATTGCTACCTCTTCTGCTTGGGGTGCTGGCTTCTCTTGCTGTTTTACTTATGTGGCAACAGCTAACAATCAACGGACAAATTCACATCGAGGAGTTAATTCAGCAGGAAGCCAAGGCGATTCAGTCACAACTGAGCGAAGAATTGTCAATTCGGGTGCTGACACTTCGGCAAATGGCGAACCGCTGGCAAGCCAATGGCGGTACACCAAAGGCTCTTTGGGAAGCCGATGCTGATGCTTATGTAAAGGATTTCTACGGTTATCAGGCGATCGAATTAGTCGATCCATCCTTTAAAGTGCGATCGGTTGTGCCACTGGCTGGGAATGAGGCAGCACAAAACCTAGATTTTAATCAAGAAATGCGCCGCAAAATCACTTTGCAAGTGGCTCGTGATTTGCGTCAACCTATCTTAAGTAAGAATATTTCACTCGTTCAAGGCGGTCAAGGATTTCTAGCAACTATTCCTTTATTTGTCGGGGAACGGTTTGATGGGTTTATTGTCGGAGTTTTTCAGTTTAAAACTCTATTTGACAGTATTTTACAAGTGCCACCCGGGTACAAGGTGGCTATCTATGCTGGCACAAATTTGATCTACGGTCAAGAGCTTTTTTCTCAAAAATCACAGCCGAAAACAGTTGTAGTGAAAGCCTATAGTGCAGAGTGGCGAATAGATGTTTATCCAAATTTAGATTTAGTCGAAAAGGGTAAACTGGATTTGGCAGTAATTGTATTAAGTGGTGGGTTAATTTTAGTTTGGCTGCTGATATTGGTCGTGTATCTGGCAGAATTGAGTTATCGCGAAGTCCATCAATTCAAAAAAGCAAATCGCCAGTTGCAAGGGGAAATTCACCAGCGACAACAGGCAGAAATTGCGATCGCTCGACTAGCTGCGATCGTTGAATCTTCGGAAGATGCCATTATCAGCCAAGATTTAGAGGGTGTAGTTACAAGTTGGAATGTAGGAGCAGAAACAATTTTTGGCTATACAGCGGTCGAAATAGTAGGGCAATCAGGGAGAAAACTGATTCCCGCAGACTATCGAGATCAGGAAAACGAAGTTCTCACCAAAATCCAGCGAGGAGAACGCATCGAACACTACGATACAAAGAGGCTGAGGAAAGATGGAACATTAATCGATGTCTCGATGAGTGTCTCCCCCATTAAAGACGAAACAGGGAATATAATTGGAGCCTCAAAGATTGCCCGGAATATTGCTGACCGCAAACAAGCGGAAGCAGCACTACGCCAAAGTGAAGAACGCTGGGAACTGTCTGTCCGCGGGAATAATGACGGCATTTGGGATTGGAATGTTCAAACGAATGAGGTCTTCTTGTCTAGTCGCTCAAAGGAAATCCTGGGCTATGAAGACCATGAAATCCCAAACATTGTAGACGAATGGGCTAATCTGGTACATCCCGATGATTTGGGATGGGTGATGCAAGCCATTCAAGACCATTTTGCCAAGAAAACTCCTTTCTATATCACAGAACATCGCATTCGCTGCAAAGATGGTTCCTACAAATGGATGCTCGATCGCGGTCAGGCACTTTGGGATGATGCAGGTAACGTAATTCGGATGGCTGGCTCTCACACCGACATTACAGAGCGCAAGCAAGCTGAAGTTGCTTTACAGGTAAGCGAAGCCAGATATCGGCAATTGATCGATAACTTAAATGCGGGTTTTGTGATTTATGCGATAGATACCAGCATCCAATTATGTAATAAAACGGGCTGTGAATTACTAGGGCTTTCAATGGATCAAATAGTGGGAAAAACCGTCAGCGATCGGTCATGGCATTTGGTGCGGGAAGATGGCAGCGTTATGCCCCTCGAGGAATATCCCGTGAATCAGGTTTTATCCACGGGAAGTTCCATTAAAAATTATGTTTTAGGAATTAAAAAAGTAATTGATAGTGTTGTTTGGGTATTAGTTACTGCCTACCCGGAGTTAGAGCCAAACGGTCAAATAAAACAAGTTGTAGTTACGTTTATTGATATTAGCCAGCGCCAAAAAGTCGAGCAGGAAATCCAAAAAACTCGCAATTTCTTACAAGCACTTCTGGATAATTTACCGGTGGCGGTTTTTGTGAAGGACGCACAGCCTAAACGATTTGGCGTATTTCAGTTTTGGAATAAAACCAGCGAACGGTTATTTGGCATCTCGGCAGAACAAGCGATCGGCAAAAGTGACTATGATTTGTTCCCAACAGAACAGGCTATCTTTTTTGACCAAAAGGATAGAGAAGTCTTGGAGAAAGGTAAGACTGAGGATATTCTCGAAGAAGTGATTGACAGTCACAGTCTGGGAAAACGTTGGCTGCATACGGTGAAGATTCCCATTTACGACGAGCAGCATCAGTCCCAGTACCTACTTGGTTTTTCAGAAGATATCACCGATCGCAAACACGCAGAAGCAGAGCGTAGAGAAATGAATGAGGTGATGAAAAATGCGGTGTCCGGCATTTCCAAGCTGGATTTACAAGGGCGTTACCTCTATGTCAATAAAGCTTATGCTGACATGACAGGCTATCAGCCAGAAGAAATGATCGGGATGTCCTGGGAAAAGACCGTAGATCCTGATGAGTTGGAAAAACTGGTGGCTGCCTATGAGCGGATGGTGCAAGAGGGCAGAGTGGAAGTTGAAATGAAAGGGGTTCGTAAAGATGGTTCGGTTTTTTACAAACAAGTGGTGATGATTTCAACTTACGACGAACAGCATCAATTTTTGGGTCATTACTGCTTCATGAAAGATATTAGCGATCGCAAAAAAGCCGAACTTGCACTAGAACAGGAACTCCTGCGGAGTAAAACCTTCTTCAACACTTCAATGGACGGTGTTGTTGTCATGGATCGGCTCGGAAAAGTTCTCGAAGCTAGCCCCAGTTTTGCGCGGATGCTGGGCTATACCCAGGAAGAAATCCTGAATATTAGTGTCTGTGATTGGGATGCTCAATGGACGAAGGAAGAACTACAAACTAGGTTAACAATAGATGAAATTGTTCCTCTATTTGAGACGCGACATCGGCGTAAGGATGGTTCGGAGTATGACGTGGAAATTAGCTGGAACCGGGTGGAAGTAGAAGGTGAGATGATGCACTTCTGTATCTGCCGGGATATCACCGAACGCAAACAAGCTGAAATCGACTTACAAATCTCTCAAGCGCGATTTGCTGGGATTTTAGAGATTGCCAGCGATGCCATCATTTCTATCCATAGCAATCAGCAAATTACTCTGTTTAACAAAGGAGCCGAACGCATTTTTGGTTACGCGGCTGAGGAAGTTTTAGGCCAACCCCTGGCGATGTTGATGCCCTCGCGCCTTGCCGGTGTTCACCATCAGCACGTCAGCCAGTATGCCCAGAATGCAGGCTCTGCAAGGCAAATGGCAGAGCGAGGAGACATTTTTGGACGGCGCAAAGATGGCACAGAGTTTCCCGCCGAGGCTTCCATTTCCAAGATCGAGATCGACGGTGAAATTATTTTTACTACCTTTCTGCGAGATATTACGGCTCGACAACAGGCAGAGGAAGCTCTGCGCTATCAGAAAGAGATGTTTCAAACAATCGTCGATCATATTCCTGTAATGATTGGTTTGTTTAACAAGCAGGGTAAAATGGAATTGCTCAACCCGGAATTTGAAAAAATTTTAGGTTGGTCCCTAGAAGATTGGCAGCAAAAAGATATCTTGGCTGAGTGTTATCCTGACCCGGTTTATTGCCAAAGTGTCTTAGAACATATGCTATCGGCAACCGGAAAGTGGAAGGATTTGACAACAATGACCGCCAGCGGACAGCAGTTAGAGACATCTTGGGCGCACGTGCCGCTTTCCAGCGGGTATTTTTTGGGCATTGGGCAAGATATTAGCCATCGCAAACAAAAAGAACTGGCACTGCAGCAGGCAATGGAAGCTGCAGAATCTGCGAATTTGGCAAAAACTACCTTCCTAGCCAATATGAGCCATGAATTACGCACTCCCCTCAACGTGATTCTGGGATTTGCTCAGGTGATGGCTCATGACCCCTCCCTAACTCCCAACCAAAAAGAAGACCTGCAAACAATTCGCCGCAGTGGCGATCACCTCTTGAGTTTGATTAACGATGTGTTGGATCTCTCGAAAATTGAATCGGGGCACTGCACAGTTGAAGAGAGCGGATTGGACTTAATTGCGCTGCTGCATTCCCTCCGAAATATGTTGGCGGAACGAGCAAGTTCTAAAGGACTTGACCTTTGTTTAGAGATTGCGCCAGAAGTTCCCCAATTTATTCTTGCCGATGCTCAAAAACTGCGCCAGGTTTTGCTCAATCTGCTGAGTAATGCCATCAAATTTACTAATCGGGGAAGTATTACTTTGCACGTCAGCATTGAGGCGAACGGTACAGGGGAATTAACCACAACTCGGCAGATTCTCCAGTTTGTAGTGGCTGACACAGGTGTAGGGATGGAATCGGTCGAACTCAATACCATTTTCGATGCGTTTGTGCAAGCCCAAGCTGGGAAGCGATCGACCTGCGGTACTGGGCTAGGTCTAACCATTAGCCGCAAATTGTTGGAACTCATGGGCGGAGAAATTTCTGTCAGCAGCACTCTGGGACAGGGGAGTACCTTCACCTTTACCCTTCCCGTCACCCCAGTCAGTGGAGTTAATGTTACACCCGAAGAGAATAATCGCTTCGTGATTGGGCTGGCTCCCGGTCAACCTCATCATCGCATTTTGGTGGTTGACGATCGACCAGAAAATCGCTTGCTAATGGTCAGATTACTGACACAATTAGGATTAGAGGTAAAAGAAGCTACCAACGGACAGGAAGCGGTGCAGATTTGGCAAGAATGGCAACCAGACTTAACCTGGATGGACATTCGGATGCCCGTGTTAGATGGATACGAAGCTACCAAGCAAATTCGGGCAAGGGAAGACGGGCACAACAGTATAATTATTGCACTTACGGCCCAGGCTTCCCAGAGCGATCGCGCCCTCGCCTTCGCTGCTGGCTGCAACGACTACATCAGCAAGCCCTTCCGGGAACAGACCCTATTTCTCAAGATGGCCCAATACCTGGGGTTAGAGTATGTATATCAGTCCGATGAAACAGAGAACGGGGAACGGGGAACAAATCCTTTGTCTTCTTACCTCTGTTCTGTTACCTCTGGGGTTTCAGATGCCCTCGATCCCACCCTTCGGGCGACATTACCAGAAGCATGGCTGGTTCAGTTGGAAGATGCTGCTTTATGCGGGAACGATCTGGCGATCGTTGAACTGGTAGCTCAACTTTCCTCAGAATTCGCTCAATTCGGTACTCATCTGACCGAACTCGCCAACCAGTATCAATTTGAAAAAATTCTTAATCTAATTCAAGGTAATTTCCTAAGTGGAATTCCTCCATTGGATTTATAAGCTGTTGTGCATTTAAACGTTTGAGGAGGACTAGGGAATTAGGAACAGTGAACAAGAAGACCATCTAATTTTTGGTATTTTTTTTAAAAAACATCCTTAATTTTTATTGATAATTACTGACCTAAAATGCCTGATAACGTTACCACCCTCTCCCAAATCACTCCTTCTGATTTAACAAGTTTAGAGGAATGCACCGAAGAATCTGTGTATGCTCCCGGTCATATTCAGCCGCACGGAATCGTTTTCTTGCTGCAAGGAACTAATCTCAATATTTTACAGACAAGTGAAAATGTAGAAAAGTTTTTTGGTATTTCTGCAGAAGAATTGCTAGGTCAGCCATTGCAACGGTTAGTTGGTAAAGTTCAAGGACAAGAAATTGTCAGCAATATACATGAAACAACCATAAATTTTCATAATTCTTTCGATATAAAACTACCTGTAAAAGACGGCAAAATTCAAACATTTAGAAGCACACTGCATCAGATATCAGATGGGTGGATTCTGGAGCTAGAACCCCAATTCCCTACTGAAAACCATCATTCAATCGATTTCTACGATCGCCTGCAAACAGTTATCCTCAACCTTCGCAGTGCGATCGGTCTTTCTGATTTAGCTCAAACCATTGCTCGTGAAGTCAAAGCCATGACCGGGTTCGATCGCGTGATGGTCTATCGCTTTGAAGCCGATGAGCATGGGGTGGTGATTGCCGAAGAGAAAAAAAGCTATCTAGAAAGCTACCTGGGATTGCATTACCCGGCGATCGATATTCCCGTACCCGCCCGCAAATTGTTTTACCGCAACTGGGTGCGCCAAATTCCCAATATCAATTACACCCCGGCCCGCCTAATTCCCACCAACCATCCCCTAACCGATAAACCCCTGGATCTCAGTGCTTGCGTGTTAAGGGGAGTATCTCCCTACCACATTGAATATTTGCAGAATATGGGAGTTGCTGGGACACTGACAATTTCCTTAATTGACGATCGGCGCCTCTGGGGATTAATTGCTTGTCACCATTACAGCCCGCGATTGGTAGATTGCGACACTCGCAAAACCTGTGAATTTTTAGGACAATTTGCCTCGATCGAACTGGTGCACGAACAAGAGCGACAATTGAACGTTTACCGATCGCAGGCGAAAACCATTCAGGATCAAATTCAGCAGGCATTCCGGCGAGAGTCTAGTTGGAGCGAACAGGTATTGGCCCGAAATGCCTCTCAACTGCTAGATTTAGTTGGTGCTCGCGGGGTAGCAATTGTCCTCGATGGTCGCCTGACATTGGTGGGTCAAACACCATCTGAAGCGGAGGTGGGCGAGCTCGTGCAGTGGCTGCTGCAAAACAACCAAGAACGTGTGTTTGCAACGGCTTCTTTGTCTCAGTTGTATCCCCAAGCAAAGCAATTTAAAGATCGAGCTAGCGGTGTTTTAGCAATCTCAATCTTGCTATGCTACAACCAACAAAAGTCATACCACATCCTTTGGTTCCGACCAGAACAAATTCAAACCGTAAACTGGGCAGGAAATCCACAGGATGCTGTCTCGATCGACTCCATTGGAAAAATGCACCTGTGTCCCCGCAAATCCTTTGAAGTGTGGAAAGAGACAGTGCAGGAAATGTCTGATCCGTGGCAGATTGCAGAGTTAGAAGCAGCCGCGGAAATGAGAAATATCCTCATGCTGGCGGTGTTAGAAGTTTCGCAAGCTGCCCTAGAACAAGCCGCAGAAAGGGCAGCCATAGCCAACCGTGCCAAAAGCCAGTTCCTTGCGAACATGAGCCACGAGCTCAGAACGCCACTCAACGCCATTCTGGGATTTACCCAGCTAATGAACCGCAGCCCCCATATCCCAGAAGAATTTCAAGAGCATTTAGGCATCATTAGCCGTAGTGGAGAACACTTGCTGACATTGATCGACGATGTTTTGCAAATGTCTAGGATTGAAGCAGGGCACTTGGTACTGAGTACAAGCTGTTTTAATCTGCATCGACTGTTGGGTTCTATTAACGAGATGTTCACCCTCAAAGCGCCTGAGAAAGGGTTACATCTGAGCAGCGAGTGGGATGCTACTGTCCCCCGTTATGTTTGTGGGGATCAAGCAAAACTTCGCCAAATCTTGATTAATCTGCTTGGGAACGCGATCAAATTTACAACCACAGGAAGGATCGTGCTGCGCGGACGAGCTTTTTCATCAGATGATATGTCATCGGGTACGAATCGCGATCGCGCCACTAATCAACCCGATCTTCCATCAACTATTACCCTGTGTCTCGAAGTTGAGGATACCGGATCTGGTATTTCTCCCTCAGATTTAGAATCAATTTTTGACGCCTTCATGCAAACCGATCGCGGTCGTCACGATCGGGGAACAGGTTTAGGATTGTCTATCAGCCGTCAGTTTGCGCGTCTGATGGGAGGCGATATCACCGTGCGAAGCACCCTGGATCAAGGCTCGACTTTTACGTGCAAAGTCGTTTTGCAACTACCAGAGTCCGTTTATTTAGAGGAACCTGAAACGAGCGATCGGATTATCGGACTCGAACCCGGGCAACCTATCTACCGAATTCTAGTAGCAGAAGACGTTCCAGAAAATCAGCAACTGCTGGTGACACTGCTGGAGTCAGTTGGGTTTGAGGTGTGTGCGGTGGACAATGGGGCAGAGGCGATCGCTCGTTGCCAAACATGGCAGCCTGACCTGATTTTGATGGACATTCAAATGCCTGTCATGGATGGTTATGAAGCGACGAGACAGATTCGATCGCAACAGTCATCAGTCATTAGTCATGAATCCTCAGCAGACACGAGAGAGCAAATGTCACAGGACAACAGACAAATGACACGAATCATTGCCCTAACTGCCTATGCTTTTGAAGACGATCGCACCGCCAGCCTGGAAGCCGGTTGCGATGACTACATTGCCAAGCCGTTTACTGAAGCCACACTTTTCGACAAAATAGCTCATCTATTGGGTGTCCGCTACTGCTTAGCCGAACAAGTTGGGCTCCAGTCATCAGCTTCGCCACCTAAGATATTTACTCCAGACTTGAAAACGATGCCAACCAAGTGGATTGCAGAAGTTCATGAAGCAGCACTCGATCTTAGTGATAATAAGCTTTATCAACTTATCGCTCAAATTCCCAAGGACAAACAAGATTTCATCGAGGCGATGACATCTCTGGTTGATAACTTTCAGCTTGAAGCGATCGCAACTCTCACCCAGATTTAGGAAGAAGACCATGACAACTCTATTCCAACTTGCGGCCCAAACGAATATTCTCATCGTGGACGATAACCCCGACAATCTGCGGTTGTTAGCCAAAATTCTCGAGTCACAGGGCTATATTGTCCGTAAAGCCCTCAACGGCAGAATGGCACTCCAAGGTGTTCATCGCGACCCACCGACTCTGATTTTACTTGACATCAATATGCCCCAGATGAATGGGTACGAAGTTTGCCAAAAGTTAAAAGCATCTGAAGCGAGTGCTCAGATCCCGGTTATTTTTATCAGTGCGCTCGAACGACTCGAAAACAAGGTACAAGCCTTTGAAATGGGTGGTGTAGACTATATTACCAAACCCTTTCAAGAGCAGGAAGTGCTGATGCGAGTAAAAAATCAATTACTCATCCAAAAGCAACGCCAACAACTGATCGAACAAAATCAACGTTTAGAACACGAAATCCAGGAACGTCTGAGGGCAGAAGCAGAAGTAAGGCAGCTATCCGTGACCGATGAATTAACTGGATTATATAACCGACGGGGCTTCTTTTTGCTAGCAGAACAACAACTAAAAATTGCTCGACGCACGCAAACATCCTATTTTATTTTGTTCGCTGACTTAGATGGTTTGAAAAATATTAATGACACTTGCGGACACGAAATGGGAGACAGAGTAATCGTTGATACAGGTCAAATATTGAAGGAAACCTTTCGCGAGGCGGATATTGTGGCTCGACTGGGAGGAGATGAGTTTGCTATATTTATTCCTACTTTTTCGGGTGATTTATCTAATTTTTATATTCGCTTGCAAGAAAATGTAGAGCGCTTTAATCAGCAGTCCGAGCGAGCTTATATATCCATAAGTCTTGGTGTGCAGTCGGGGGATTTAAATAATGAATTTTCCTTAGAACAATTGGTTGCCAAGGCTGACAAACTTATGTACGAGCATAAACGCACCAAACGCTGTTTAAATTGTTAACCGTTCTTTTGAGAACAGCGCTATCTGAGCGCCAGAAGGATTATTTATTAAACATGATATAAACCGAGAAAGAGTAAACTGAAAACAAGAGAGGGTGGCAACCCCGTTAAAAGCCCTCCCTGTATTAGGTTAAGGGAACTTGCGATCGAAAAATGTCGTGGGTATTTTCCACAACCCCGATCTAAAATCGACTGATATCAACTCCGCTAGCATCGTCGGGCGTAAAATCGAATCAACAGTCAATACTCATATCATAACTGGTTCCCAGGCAGAGCCTGGGAATCGATGTCCAGAGGCTCTGCCTCGGCCCAGACTATGGAGGCTCTTCCTCCGGATCTGTGTTACCAGGCTCTTCCTGGTAACGAGTATAATGATGTTGACGGTTGACGGTTGACTGTTCACGGCGTCAACAGTCAACCGTCAACAGTGAACTCGAATTTACTATTCCGATGCTAACGGATTTGATATCAACTATCATTCAGTTTTTCGACCTGCCCGTTAACAGTCAATCGATTTTAGATTTTAGATTTTAGATTTTAGATTGAACTTCTAGGAAGAGCCTCAATTGCGGAGGAAAATTGGAGGCACAGCCTCCTTTCTCTGCGTTATCAGGTAGAGCCTGGAAGTCAAACAACACAGTCAACAGTCATCAGTCAACAGTCAACATTCAACATTCAACATTCAACAATAATTCCGGTGCAACCGGAATTGATATGAGTGATGCTGTATGGGTTGGGAGTTTGCCTGCAGTTGCATTTTTAAAACTGGTATTATTTGCACAAACCGATTTTATCTATTTACCCGATCGCGCTAGAATCACACCTAACTGAACTGCAATTACTCCTAGTATGGCACTGCCTGCCCAGTAAAAAGCGGCGATGCTGTAAGATCGATCGCGCCACAAGACATTCGTCTCTAAACCGTAAGTTGAAAAAGTAGTATAAGCCCCCAAAAATCCCGTTGCTACCATTAACCGCACTTCCGGCCCAATAGTCGCCGCCCGTTCAAAAGCGAGGGTGATAAAAAATCCCATAGCCAAGCAACCCGTGATATTAATAAAAAAAGTTCCGTAGGGAAAAGCCGTACCGAAACGATTGGCAAACCACAAGGTGATATAATACCGGCTCAAAGCGCCGGCAACGGCACCTAAACTAATGGCGATCGGGTGGCGGAGATTCGGGTCTTGCAGCATACAGCGATTTTAGATTGGCCTGACATTGAGAGGAATTTTAGATTTACTGCGCTCCTGTAAAGTATTGTATGATTAAATTGGCGATCGCTCTGGGCGTTCGCAATTAAAATAGATAGAGAGTATTTATGCAAATTGTGCTGGCTGCCGTAGACGATGACTTAGTTAGAGCGTGGGAAAGCACTTGCGGCAAGATGGAGAGTGTAAAGATACACCGCGGCTCAATCTTTGATGTGAAATGCGATGCTATTGTTAGTCCGGGGAATAGTTTTGGCTTCATGGAGGGCGGCTTAAATTTAGAAATTTCGGAATTTTTTGGAGGGCAGGTTCTGGAACGCCTGCAAAAACTAATTCAGACTCGCCATCACGGGGAACTCTTAGTAGGACTAGCAGAAGTTGTAGACACCGATCATGCTAAAATTCCCTACTTAATAGCTGCCCCAATAATGCGCGTTCCCACAGTTTTAAGAGAGACAGTAAATGTCTATCTAGCAACCAGGGCTATTTTAACTCTCGTAAAATTTGGCACAGTCCCAGACGGAACGCCAGTCAAACATATCATTGAAACTATCGCTATTCCCGGCATGGGTACGGGACAGGGCAAAGTGCCGCCACATATCTGCGCCAATCAGATGAAAGTCGCGCTGGAAAATATCCTCCTATCTAAATACGAATTTCCTCAATCTTTGCTGCAGGCTCAAAAAGATCACCACTTGTTATATGCGAGCAAGGTCGAAGATTTACAGTGGGAAAAATGAAAGGATTGAATTTTAAACTTTTCTAGTGTTGAGAAACAAATTTTATTGGTGCTGTGTGTTTTGGGTGGATCTACTAATTAAAAAATTAAGTACGCTAAACCGTACCTGCAAGTGGGCGGTATCCTACACAGGAGATTAATTTGGGTAAATATAATGTAAAATAGAACCGAGGCTGAGCAACTACGGAAACGCGGATTTAAAATTTGATGAAGCTGGAACAATAATTGCCTAGTTCTTATTAAAAGCCAGAAGCAATTCGGGCGCTACACGTACCAAGTCTGTATTAAAGGCCAGAAGCAATCCGGGCGCTACACATACAAAGTCTGCCTCCGGGGACTGTTAGTTTTTTTCAAAAAGTTTACTACGAAAGGAGAAGATTGATATGACAGATCCAAAAGTAACCGAGGAACCAATTTTAGAGGCAACTCTCGAAACGACGGCGATCGTCAAAAAAGAGATGCCCGACGCGACTGATGAGGCGATCGCAGAAACTGCGGCGCTGTTTGAAGCAATTAAAAAACGCGCCGCCGCCGAAGTGCAAGCAGCGGGCGAACTCACCCGCGAAGCTTATTTAAAAGCTGTGAATAAGGCCTCCGAGGCGATCGAAGAAAATAAGGATCTCGCCCACGAGAGAGTCACAGAAGCAGTCAGCCTGATTAAAAAAGAAGCTGAGAAAAATTGGCTGGTGGTAGATGCGATTAAAACGCGGGCGCAAGCGCAGGTGCAAGAGGCCGGGGAAGTCAGTCGCGAAGCTTATTTGAAAGCAGTGCGACAAGCGCGAGAAGCGGTGGAACAAAATACATTCATCGAACGATCTCGCGTCGAACAAGCTGTTGACCACATTCACACGGAAGCTGAAAAGAATTGGCACCTTATTGTGAAGCAAATTGAGTCGATCGGCACTCGCTTGACGGATGCGGCTAAGTCTGCATGGAACGCGCTGACGGCGTTTTTTGACAAGTCTCACAGCGATCGCCCAGATTCCTAGAAGATTTGCCACAACAGTCTGGCGATCGTTGATGAGACATCAATTGCAGGCATTCGTTCGCCATAACAGGAAATTATCTGCGTTTATCTGCGTTTATCTGCCTCAATCTGCGGTTGACCTATCAATCAAAGATTTGTGCAATAAGTCTAATGTACAGCCCGCCGGGTTTTGAACCCCCGGCGGGCTATTAGCTATTGAACCTGCATTTGCATTCAGCAACTGTTTCAGGCATACTGCATAATTAAAAAGCTTTATTTTTAGTCCACAACCCCCAATTATGAGAACTTACTACTGCGGCGAACTGCGAAGCGAACACATCGGAGAGACTGTCACCCTTTACGGCTGGGTGGATCGCCGCCGCGATCATGGCGGGGTGATTTTTCTGGACGTGCGCGATCGATCGGGTATCGTGCAAATTGTCAGCGATCCTGAACGCACGCCCGATTCCTATCACGGGGCTGAGGCTTTGCGCAGCGAATACGTGGTTAAAATTACCGGGCGAGTCACCGGCCGCCCCGCAGATTCCCTCAACCCCAAATTGCCTACGGGTGAAGTAGAAATTTATGCTGACGAAATTGAGTTGTTAAATGCGGTTCGCAAACAGTTACCGTTTCAGGTGGCGACGGCGGAAAATGAAAGCGTGCGGGAAGATTTGCGGCTGAAATATCGCTATTTGGACTTGCGGCGCGATCGCATGAGTCGCAATTTGCAGCTTCGCCACCAAGTTGTCAAAGCTATGCGCCGCTACCTGGAAGATGTGGGAGGTTTTATTGAAGTTGAAACACCGATTTTAACGCGATCGACTCCTGAAGGTGCGAGAGATTATTTAGTGCCCAGCCGGGTCAATTTGGGCAATTGGTACGCTTTGCCGCAGTCGCCGCAGTTGTTCAAACAATTGTTAATGGTTTCGGGTGTGGACAGATATTATCAAATTGCCCGCTGTTTCCGCGATGAAGATTTGCGCGCGGACAGACAGCCGGAATTTACACAATTAGACATGGAAATGAGTTTCATGTCTTTAGAAGAAGTTATCGAATTAAACGAAGGTTTAGTCTCCCAGATTTTCCAAAGTGTCAAAGGCGTAGAATTGACCCGTCCTTTTCCGCGCTTGACTTACGCTGAAGCAATGGACCGCTACGGTAGCGACAAACCAGACACTCGCTTCGGTTTGGAATTAGTCGATGTTTCCGATTTGATGAAAGATTCGGGATTTAAGGTATTTTCCGGGGCGATTGCTGCGGGCGGAATTGTGAAAATTTTGCCGGTTCCGGGCGGGAATGAGGTTTTTTCTAATGAGCGGATTAAAAAAGGCGATTTGTTTAAGGAAGCCAGCGAAGCCGGTGCGAAGGGATTGGCTTACATCCGGGTGCGGGAGAATGGCGAAATTGATACGATCGGCGCAATTAAGGATAATTTGACGGAAGCACAAAAACAGCAATTGCTCGATCGCACGGGCGCGCAACCAGGTCATTTGTTGTTATTCGCAGCGGCTGACGCGATAACTGTCAATAAGACTTTGGATAGATTGCGTTTGTTCGTGGGTAACGAATTGGGATTGATTGATAAAGACAAGATGAATCTGCTGTGGGTGACTGATTTCCCGATGTTTGAATGGAACGCTGATGAGAAGCGTTTGGAAGCTTTGCACCACCCGTTTACTGCGCCGCATCCCGACGATATTAATGATTTGAAAACTGCGAGAGCTCAAGCTTACGATTTGGTGTTAAACGGTACAGAAGTCGGCGGCGGTTCTCTGCGGATTTATCAGCGGGAAGTTCAGGAAAAGGTGTTTGAGGCGATCGGCTTATCGACTGAGGAAGCTTACAATAAGTTTGGCTTTTTGTTGGAGGCGTTTGAGTATGGAACTCCGCCCCACGGAGGCATTGCTTACGGCTTGGATCGGTTGGTGATGCTGTTGGCTGGTGAGGAATCGATTCGCGATGTGATGGCGTTTCCGAAGACGCAGCAGGCTGCTTGTTTGCTGACGAATGCGCCGTCTGGTGTGGATGAGAAGCAGTTGAAGGAGTTGCAAGTGCGATCGACTTATACGCCGAAGTCATAAGTATGTAAAACACCTTCAATGAATAGTGGATGGGTGGCGAGAAACCGGGTTTTTTCCAGAATACTCGTCACACCTCCCAGAAACTGCGAAAAACCCGGTTTCTTTGATTTGCGGGTAATCAGAAATTCACAAATGATTTAGGATTGCTATAGATGTAATGACTTTTCCGAAGACACAGCAAGCGCGTTGTTTGTTGACAAATGCGCCGCCTGGTGTAGATGAGAAGCAGATGAAGGAATTACAGGTCTTGTCAGACTCAGCGATTTCACCTTTGTCCTATTATTCGATTCCATATCTGGGTTATCATTTTAGTTAAGCGCCTCCATCTTGATTGATCTTCCCAGTTATGTCACCCCAACCCTGTTACTGTATCAATCCTGCCTGTCAACAACCAGATCACCCCGAGAATAACAATTCTAACACTCCCTACTGTTTAAGTTGTGGATCACAATTGTTGTTAAAGGGTCAATTTCGGGTGAGTCGTTTGTTAAGTGATGATAGTGGTTTTGGCAATATTTATGAGGTTTTTCAGGGCTTTTCCGCGAAGATTTTAAAGGTATTAAAGCCCGAATGGAATAATCAACCGAAGGCGATAGAATTATTTAAACGGGAATATGAGGTTTTAAAGGAATTAAGTCAACAAGGTGTCAGAGGGATTCCCCAAGCGGAAAGTTATTTTGAATATACCACCAAACCAGGGTTAAAATTATATTGTTTGGTGATGGAAAAGGTCGAGGGTGTTGATTTGATTCAATGGTTAAATAATAATGGCAAGGTGAATCAAACTCAGGCTTTAAAATGGTTACGAGAAATTGTTTTAATTTTAGATAAAATTTACCAGAAAAAATATTTCCATCGGGATATTAAACCGCATAATATTATGATGCGAAATAATGGAGAATTGGTGTTAATTGATTTTGGCACAGCTAGGGAAGAAACGCAAACTTATTATCAAAAAGTACAGGGTGGACAAGTTACGGGGATTAGTTCCGTAGGTTATACACCCATTGAACAACAACATGGTCAAGCTGTGGCACCGTCTGATTTTTTTGCGTTGGGGCGAACTTTTGTCCATTTATTCACAGGAAAACATCCTTGTGATATGTATGATCCTATGAGGGATGTTTTAAGTTGGCGTGGATATACGGAAAATATTAACCCCTTACTATTAGATTTGATTGATGATTTAATGGCTAGATTAGTGGCTGATCGCCCTCAAAATACTCAGGTTATTTTACAACGATTAGAGCGTATTGAACAGAATTTAAAACAACCTCAAAATCCTGTACCTCATCCTGTACCGATTTCACCTCCTCAATTCCCCAAAAAACAGATTAGAAACAGTTTGATTGTTGTCGGAAGTATTACTTTATTAGGTTTAGGAATTGTTTCTTTACGTCAACCTTCATCAGTTGTGACAACCAATCAACCAACAGAAACACCAACCCCGATAAATACTCCTAGGTTAACACCAATTCCTAAAACAACACCGACTCCAATAGAAACACCGACTCCTGAAACTATTGTGACAACCAATCAACCAACAGAAACACCAACCCCAATAAATACTCCTAGGTTAACACCAATTCCTGAAACAACACCTACTCCAATAGAAACACCTACTCCTGAAACTATACCTATTCAACTCATTAAATATACAAAAATCTCCCTTGCTCAAACCCTCTCAGGTCATTCTGAGTCTGTTAAGTCTGTAGCATTTAGTCCAGATGGTAGGGTTTTAGCCAGTGTGAGTTCTGACAGAACCATCAAATTGTGGGAGGTGAAAACGGGAAGGAAAATCAACTCTCTCCCTGGTTATTCTGATGGGGATAGGGTTAGATGTGCAGCATTTAGTCCAGATGGTAAGGTTTTAGCTAGTGGGGGTTATGACAAAACCCTCAAATTGTGGGAAGTCGCAACGGGAAGGGAAATCAACTCTCTCAAAGATCATTCTGATTCGTTTATTGTAGCATTTAGTCCAGATGGTCAGGTTTTAGCTAGTAGGGAGGGTAATGACAGTACCATCAAATTGTGGGAGGTGAAAACGGGAAGGGAAATCAACACTCTCTCAGGTCATTCTAGTTCTGTTAAGTCTGTAGCATTTAGTCCAGATGGTAAGGTTTTAGCTAGTGGGAGTTATGACTATACAATCAAATTGTGGGAGGTGAAAACGGGAAGGGAAATCAACACTCTCTCAGGTCATTATCATCCTGTTTATTCTGTAGCATTTAGTCCAGATGGTAAAGTTTTAGCCAGTGGTGGGGAGAAAACCATCAAATTGTGGGAGGTACAAACGGGAAGGGAAACCAACACTCTCTCTGGTCATTCTTTTTTAGTTGAGTCTGTAGCATTTAGTCCAGATGGTCAGGTTTTAGCTAGTGGGAGTAGGGACGAAACCATCAAATTGTGGGAAGTCGCAACGGGAAGGGAAATCAACACTCTCTCAGGTCATTCTGGTCCTGTTAATTTTGTAGCATTTAGTCCAGATGGTAAGGTTTTAGCTAGTGGGAGTGATGACAAAATAATCAAATTGTGGAGGGTGGGAAATTAGTTTTTTTGATTCCAAAAACCGGGTTTATTACTAAGTTGATGGTTTCCCTAAGATAGGGTGGAAAGAAACCCGGTTTCTGAGGCTAGGGTGGAGAGAAAAGAAACCGGGTTTCTTACTAAGTTGATGGTTTCCCAACGCGGCTTGTAAGTATCATTACACTGAATAGCTGAGCGAAACGAAGCATCTCAGAATTACATTGAAATGCGTAAGTCATAATTATTAAACACCTTGACAATTTAACCAGTTGTAGATTCCAGACTTCTTGAAAAAGTCGGGAATCTGGGTATAATATAAAAAATGATTCCTTGCATCCAGGACTGTGAAAACAAGAAATTGTTTTCCCGTTAAGACTTTTTTAAAGGCTATGGCAGTAATTACGATTCAAGTTACGGATCAAGAAATTGCGATCGTGGCTGGTAAGTATCATTACAATGAGATGAAAGATTAACTATGAAAACCCCCGTTGAACTTAACGAAGAGTTGGTTAAAGAAGCATTTCGCTTAACCAATTTCAAGACAGAAAAAGAACTGATAGACTTTGCTTTGCAAGAATTAATTCGCACCCGTAAAAAGCGGAATTTACTCGATTTAAGCGGACAAATTCAATTTTCGACTGACTACGACTACAAAGCTTTGCGGGAAAACCGAAATGTTTCTGATTGATACCTCAGTCTGGATCAGCCTTTTCCGCGACAGGACAGGTGTAGTACGCCAATCCCTGGAAGCAATAATTAATGATGAAAGTATTTTTTTGAACCGATTTACTCAGATGGAGCTTTTGCAAGGTTGTCGAGACGATCGCGAGTGGACACTATTAGAAACTTATCTCCAAGAACAAGACTACATCGAGTCTACGCCTAATACTTGGGTAGCGGCTGCTCGGATTTATTACGATTTGCAACGACAGGGGTTGACGGTTAGAAGTAGTATCGACTGTTGCATTGCCCAACTCGCGATCGAACACCAACTTATTCTAGTTCATAACGATCGCGATTTTGAAACAATTCAGAGAGTGTGATCGCTCAATTGTTTGCGCTTCCGACCTGACAATAATTAAAGATTAATCTCAAGGTTAGAAATTAATCAGGCCGATCGCACTTCACAAAAAAAGTGCGATCGCCCTCAAACATTACTCTTTCCAGTAACGGGTTAAAATCCGAATTACCTCACCCGCTATCGGCGATGGTAGAGGCGGGCTCCATTCCCCAACTTCTGCAAAACCTAAAACGTGCAACAGATTAACGATACTTTCTACCGCTTTGGGAACGCCACACAACAGCAAACGAATCGGTTGCTTACCTTGAGGTACATCAGGAATTTCTTCCCGGAGCAGTTCGGGAACTGACTTTGGCTGTGATATCATAGACTTTGAATTACACGAATAGTGGAATTGCGATCGCCCTCAAGTTTTCCAGGCCAGGGGCGATCGCTTTTCCGTTTGTACATCCTCAGTCTAGTTCAATCGCTGCCGTTTGTCAATCGTTACGACAAAATAAATGGTCGTAGCGACAATTTAAGGGAGAGTCAAGGTTGCAGAATGGTAACATCTGCTTGCAATATCATGGCTAGCAGTTGAGAGTCAGTAGTGATCCGTTGGAAATTGGCAGTTGTGATGGCCGAGCGTAATATCAGCAATAAAGAGTTGGCTGCTTTAATTGGGATGCACCCAACTTCTGTGTCTAAAATCAAAACCCGCCGCCGACTCACCAGAATTGACGAAGCAACCCTTAGCGCTTTGTGCAGAGCACTGAACTGTCAGCCTGGGGACTTAATGGTTTACGAGGAGGACAATCCCGATGACTTAAAATGACATGATTAACACATTAGAGTGCAGCAGGAATGGAGGTTCATGAATCCAAATACGATTAAGCCACTAACTCTACCCTCACTGCTGCTGGCAGATCGCTCTCAACTGCCTGCGTGTCCTGCCGTATACTTCGTTTTAGACGGTGATGCGGTTTTGTATATTGGCAGAACTAGGAACCTTCAACAGCGTTGGCTAGCACATCATCGCTGGTATCAGCTAAAGGTAATGAGTGGTAATATTCGCATCGCTTGGCTCGAATGCAGCGATGCTAGTCTGCTGGTAGCTATTGAAAAAGCCTTGATTGAACACTTCCAGCCATCTCTTAACCGAACAAGGGTTGAAGGCGAACAAAACACGATCAAACTTGTAATTCCCAAGGCATTGAAGATCAGGTTCAAAGCCTTGTGCGTTCGTGCGGAAAGGGATATGAGCAGCGTCGGAGGTCAACTAATAGAAAACTGGTGTCAAGAGCAAGAGCAAGCCCAGGCGAAACGGGATGAGTCAAACACCTGAAGGGGCGACACCAAAGAGGCGTACAAAGAAAGTACGATCGATCTATGAAGTAAATTCCCAGTTGCCTAACTTGCCAGCAAAAAACCTAAAACGAGTCACCAGCTACGTTCCTCCAAACGCCTACAACGTCTTGGAAGATTGGGCCAAGAAAGAAGACCGGACAGTCAGCAATCTCGTAAGTCGGATTGTCTCTGAAGCTGTAGATGCTTACTTGGCTAAAAAGACTACAGAAGATGAACCCAGCAGCAATTAACCTTTGATCTCTACGCTGATGGGTCATTCTCAACTGCCAACCTGTCGGGCCGTTGATTTTGTGTTGGAGTGGGGTTTGGTTTTTGGGTGTTTAGATTACTTGAGCATAAACTAGATTGTGGTGTGCTACCTTGGCTTAAAATTTTTCTAAAAAATTTGCAGTCAGGTAAAATGACATCGTGAACACGCTACCCCCAAACAATGTGAGTCCTGCAAAATCTCCTAGAGTTGCCTTTTACCCGCCGCCCGAAATTAAGGAGAAGTTAGAAAAACTGGCGAGTATTGAGCGTCGTTCGATTTCCCAAATGGCATTACTTTTGGTGGAAGAAGGACTCGAAAGAGCGCAGAAGGAAGGCAAGTTTAATGAATCCAAAGACGATTAAACTAGCAACTACCACTGCGCGCGATCGCTCTCAACTGCCTGCGTGTCCTGCCGTGTAGTTTGTTTTGGACGGTGACGCAGTAAGGTACAATAGGGCAGTAAAAGCACAAATAACAGCCTTGCCAGCAAAACTCCCCAGAATAGTTGTATATCTTCCAGAAGAACTTAAAGCAGACCTAGAGCGGTTAGCCAAATCGCATTATCGGCCGGTCTCGAATATGGTGTTGACATTAATTCAACAAGCAGTAGATGAGGCTAAATCTGAGGGGAGAATTCAAAGCGAAGAGCGATCGCAGCAACAGAAAAGCGACAGCGACTCTGAATGATTTAACCGCAGAGGACGCAGAGAGCACAGAGGAAGAGAAGAGAGAGATGAATAAATTTGTTATAAAATGACATTTTGAACACCCTACCTATTACTTACTCTTGGCTAGGTGAATGTCTATTTCCTGCTTCAGCTCGGTAGGTCAAATTCAGCAACCTGTTTTTGACGAAGAGAGGTAATTGCTAAGACTAAAACACTTAAGGTAAGGCCTAAAATCGCATAACTCGGTAGTGAAAAAATAGTTACTTTAAACAAATAAGGCAATTCCCCCCCCTTCCAGTTCCACCGCTTTCCTAGAAACACCAACAGCCCGCCATGAATCACAGCGGTTTGCACCATGACACAGCCAACCCCCAATAACCAAACCGACATTCTTTGCCTAGAGAAGGCACAATTTTTAATCTGAAAACATAAATCATTCAGCAAAAAAACCACCGCCGGTGCTAACATCACAGAACTGGTGGGCTGAGAATAGTTGATAGCAATACTCAAAGTAGAAATTAGCACCATTTCAGATAAGTCAACCTTTTTTGACCAAGCATTGCGAGATTGTTTTTTGTAAAAATACCAACTCACTAAACCAACTAGCACCAGACACATAGAGTCAGAAAATAGCTTCGCCACCAAGGGACTATCGGGGAAAAATCTCGGCCCCATAACCCTTAAATCAAGGCGACTCATAGAAATATAAGCATTATTCGATGGATCGTTGAGCCAGAGTGGAAATCCCCGAGTTGCATCCTGTATAAATCCTGTTAAAGAATTGCCCGTTACAGCTAGACCTATAACTGCCAAAAAAGTTACCGTGACTATAGATATAAAAACTAGCTTAAACCGTCTTTTGATTAAAAAATAAGGAATAAACAATATAACTAAAGTTGGTTTAAAAAGGGCAACGCCTAATAAAACCCCTGCAATTATATCCTGATTTTTTTTAGCATAAATAAACATCCCTAACAGCATAACCGCAATAAAAGTTGCCACATTGCCAACTTGAAGATCGAAGACAAAACCGTAGAGGAATGCAACTGATATACTACAAATAGTCCGAAAAGCTCGTGAGTGCGACACCAACAAGATATTCGCTCCCCATAAAACAAAACCTGTGGCAATAAGATGCAGCCAAGTCCAGATTGTGAATGCAGTCTTCATCGGGAAATAGCCCAAAAACCACAGCAGAGGAATGATATTAGGTGGATAAACAAAAGATGGAATAAACCCACACACTTTAGTGATGCTACAGAAACCGATGTTAAACACCTCGACATTAAAGGGACTCAAATGCTGATGGGCTAATCTACTCGCTACATAAAACCACTTAAAATCCCAGTAAGGCGGATCCGGTCGATTAGTCAGATTGTAAACCAACCAACCCGTATAACAGAGAAATCGAGTGAGAACTAATACAATAACTGCTTGCAAAATAAAGTTAACGATAGGTTGACGAAAAAACAGAGTCAACCTTTCGATCGAAGGATGTTTTAAAAACAAAGAATCTTGCCATGCAGTTTTTTCGCTATCTAATCGCCAATTAAAATTGAGAAACAAAGCGACTGCCATTAGAATGATTACATTCCAGAATCCAAAGCTAATCATAAAAAATAAATTTAATAAATTTACTCTTTGATGATATCACAACCAGAAATCCTCAACTAAAAATCAGCATTTAAACCTAAAATATAGACTTTTGTTCCCCGTTTCAACCTAATTCTCTCTTCTATCTTTTCTCTGCGTCCTCTGCGCCCTCTGCGGTGAGAAAAAAAAATCTTATTCACCAACAAAATAGCATGGCCATCTAAAAGCCCGATCGCACTTTTGTGCCTTATAACCCTGTTCGCCCCCAAACATATGCGTTACCCTAGTTGACTACAACTTGTACCGCACTCCCCAACTAAATTCATGCTTTCTCGCATCAAAGAAGTAGCCGCCACCCTAGCACCCCGCTTAATCGAAATACGCCGGCACATCCACTCCCACCCCGAACTCAGCGGCCAAGAATATCAAACCGCCGCCTACGTAGCCGGAGTTCTCGCATCCAGCGGAGTTCACGCCATCGAAGGAATCGGCAAAACAGGAGTGCTCGGCGAACTCAAAGGCCACAGCAGCGACTCCCGGTGGCTGGCAATTCGCACCGATATGGACGCTTTACCGATTCAAGAACGCACAAACTTAGAATTTGCCTCCCGCAACGAAGGAGTCATGCACGCCTGCGGCCACGACATCCACACCACCGTCGGTTTGGGCGCAGCCATGATATTGTCTCAGCTAGAAGAAAAACTGCCCGGTCACGTCCGCTTCTTGTTTCAGCCAGCAGAAGAGATTGCCCAAGGTGCTCACTGGATGATAAAAGACGGGGCGATGCAAGATGTTGCCGGCATCCTCGGAGTGCACGTTTTCCCGACGATTCCCGGCGGTTGCGTCGGTATCCGCCACGGGGCACTGACGGCGGCTGCAGATGACCTAGAATTGATTGTGATGGGCGAATCCGGCCACGGTGCGCGTCCCCACGAGGCGATCGACGCAATTTGGATTGCTTCTCAGATAATTACCACCTTGCAGCAGGCAATTAGCCGCACCCAAAATCCTTTGAGGCCTGTGGTTTTGACGATCGGGCAAATAAGCGGCGGACGAGCGCCGAACGTGATTGCCGATCGAGTAAAATTATTGGGAACCGTGCGATCGCTGCATCCGGAAACCCACGAGAACCTGCCGGCTTGGATCGAACAAATTGTCTCCAGCGTTTGCGCGACTTACGGCGCTAAGTACGAACTCACCTACAAGCGCGGCGTGCCCGGAGTCCAAAACGACCCAAAACTCACACAATTAGTCGAAAGTGCGGCTTTAGAAGCTTTAGGGCGATCGCGCGTCCAAATTTTACCAGAACCATCCCTCGGCGCCGAAGATTTTTCGATGTACTTAGAACACGCACCGGGAACCATGTTTCGCTTAGGAGTGGGACTGACTGACAAACCCAACTATCCCCTCCATCACCCGCAATTTGAAGTTGATGAATCTGCGATTGTGACCGGCGCTGTCACCTTAGCCTATGCCGCCTGGCAATATTGGAAACAGCATCCAGGTTCACACTAATAGTCTTGAACGTATGGGTGGTCAGCTAACTAACCGTAGGGTACTTAGCGGCAAAAATGTTTAGTCTCTGGTAAAGACATTCAGCCCTGACCCACCCTACAATAACTACAATAACTAATGATAGAAAATTTTATGAACCTAGATTTCGATAAATTCTGGAATGCCTGCAACTCCACTGAGTCCCTAAAATTAGGCAATGCCGAAGATCGGCGGTATTACATTGATTTTTCTAAGGTGCGTGGCGAGAAAATTATTGACGTACTCAAACGGACAATTAGCCGTTCGTCATCAGATAAACCGAGTTGCCAATTGTTTACCGGACATATTGGTTGCGGAAAGTCTACTGAATTGTCGCGACTGCAAAAAGAGTTGACAGATCAGGGATTTCATGTAGTTTACTTCGAGTCAACACAAGACCTCGATCAAATGGATCTCGATTTGACAGATATCATGTTGGCGATCGCCCGGCGAGTCACCCAAAGCTTGGAAGAGAACAAAATTTCCTTGCAGCCCCAGGGTTTTAAAGAATTCTTAAAAAATAGTTGGAATTTTTTACAAACCCCTGTGACTTTAGAAGCCGAAGGAGAACTTTTTGGCAACAAAATCAAGGGCAATACAGACGGAAATCTGGAAGTTTCTCTGCCTTTAGGCATCGCCAAAATCATTGCCAAAACCAAAAGCAATCCCGACTTGCGATCTAAACTGAGACAGTACATGGAACCGCAAGCGAATAAAATGTTAGAACTGATCAATCAAGAAATTATTGATGTAGCCATTAATCAGCTAAAGCAGCGGAGTAAAGAAGGATTGGTGGTGATTGTTGACAACTTAGACCGGATAGTTTTTCGACCCAATGCAGCGGGGCGACTGTTGCCAGAATATATCTTTATTGACCGGGGCGATCAGTTGCGGCAACTGAATTGCCATTTAGTTTATACCCTGCCGCTGGGATTGATTTTTGGCAATGAAAGTGAAATTTTGAAAAATCGCTTGGGAGGCGGAGTTGACCCGAAAGTTTTGCCGATGGTACCAGTAAAGAATAGAGACGGCAGCGAATGTGTTGAGGGGATGAATTTGCTGCGGCGCATGGTGATGTCGCGGGCTTTTCCCGATGTGCCAACCGAGGAATATATTACATTAATTACCGAAGTTTTTGACAGTCCTGAAACTTTAGATGAATTGTGTCGTGTCAGCGGAGGTCATCTGCGAAACTTGATGGGGATGCTGTTTGGTTGCTTGCAGCAAGATGACCCTCCTATTTCGCAAAGTGTTTTGAAATCAGTGATTCGCAGTGCCCGCGACACTCTGATTCGCGGCATTGATAATGATGAGTGGGAATTACTGTTTAAGGTTGTGAAAGAACAAAGCATTAAGGGAGATAAAGAATACCAAGACTTGCTGCGAAACCTGTGGGTTTTTGAATATGTAGACCTTCAAGGAATTTGGTTTGCGTTGAATCCGCTGTTGATGGAAACTGACAAATTTAAGCTGTGGCAGCAGCACAATTCGTGAGATTATGATAAACTCAAATCTAGCCGAAGATATTGCAGCAGAAAATGAGCGATCGCTCTCTACTTTGGTACGGACGATCGCCCGCTTTCAAGGAAGTTTTTCTTTAACTATAGTGCGCTGCAATTATGCTAGCTTGCGTTCGGCAATGCTGGACAAATTGCGCGATCGCTCGACTGTTGAATATCAAGAATTAGTCCTCGAACCTGCGACTAAAACACTTTATCAAACCATTCTCAATGCCGTCCAAGAGCAACCGCCGAAAGCTTTAATAATTGTCGGTATAGAATCGGTGGTGGCCATTGATGACCTCCTGGCTGGGGCTAATCGAGCGCGAGACCAATTCAAGCAAGATTTTGCTTTTCCTTTGATATTATGGGTGACGGATGCTGTACTGTCTAAATTTAGTCGATCGGCGAGTGATTTGAAGTCTTGGGCTCCTCCCCCAATTCAGTTTACCATGCCGCCCGATGATTTGATGAATTTGTTGTGGCAAAAAGCAGAGCAAGCTTTTGCTAATGCTGAGAATTTCAAATTAGATGACTGTAAAATTGAGTCCCTGAGGAATGACCTGTCAAGTTTGGGAGAAACATTAAACCCAGAATTGCACGCAAGTTGGCTATTTATTGGGGGTTTAGTTGCCTTTCATAAAAGTCTAATAGATTTAGCACTAGAACATTATCAGCAAAGTTTGACATTTTGGCAGCAAAATCAGCAGTGGGAAAGGCAAGGAATTGTCTGCCAGAAAATTGCCCAAGCTTACAACCGCAAAGCGGAATTGCACCGGGCAGGAAATCAAGATTATTGGCGCGAAGCTAGAAAGTATTTACAGCAATCTCTGGAGAGTTTTGAGCAAGCACAACGAAATGATTTAGCGGCTAAATGTATTAGCGAACTTGGCGAAGTGCTGCGACTTTTACAAGCTTGGGAAGAGTTGCAAACTTTAGCAGTCAAAGCCTTAGAAATGCACGAAATTTACGGTACTCCGAGTCAAGTAGCTGAAGATTACGGCTTTTTGGCTGAGGTGGCGCTGCAACAATCTCAGTGGGAAAAAGCTTGCGAATCGGCTAAATTAGCATTGTCTGTTTTGGCGCAAGCAGGAATAAATAAAAAAGAGACTGGTTTGTATCTGCTACTTTTGGCAAAAGCGCAGCGAAATCTTATCCCCTGTTCGACAGTTAACCCCCCCCAGCCCCCCCTTGCTAAGGGGGGGAGTGAGTCTGTATTTTCCCCTCTTGAGATTATAGAAACTTTAACACAAGCGAAAGAAATTACACAGCCTCAAGATGACGTGCAGCTTTATTTGAGGATTTTAGAAGAGTTGAGAACTCTCTATTTTGAGCAAAGCGAATATTTAAAAGCATTTCACATTAAACTAGAACAACAAGCAGTTAAAAGCAAATATCGACTGCAAGCTTTTATCGGTGCCAGCCGCTTGCAGTCGCCGCAACAAATAATTGACATCGGTTTAGAATCCGGTAAGTCAAAAGCTGAAATTATTGAGGAAATTGAAGCAGCTTCCGGGCGATCGCACGATATTAAAGAGCTCAGTAAACGGATACGTATACCTGCTTGCAAGCTGACGATCGTTCACGGACAATCTGGGGTAGGAAAAAGTTCGATAATTCAGGCATGGTTAGTTCCGGCACTGCAACTGACAACCTTTGAAGCGCGGGACATATTGCCTATTTTATTGCAATCATATCATGATTGGGTGAGGGATTGCGGTGAGTCTTTGAAAGCAGGAATTGAACAATTAAAAGCTGTGAATTTGTCAGGGGCGATCGACACTCCGACAGCTATTTTAGAACAGTTGCGACTGAATCAAGACCGTAATTTATTAACTGTATTAATCTTTGACCAGTTTGAGGAATTTTTCTTTGCTTATCGAGATCCAATTGCTAGGCAAGAGTTATATGATTTTCTGGCTGAATGTTTAAATCAGATTAGCGAGCTCAAAATTATCTTCTCGCTGCGGGAAGATTATCTTTTCTACTTGTTAGAGTTCAATCGCGCTACCAATTTATATATTATTGATAACGACATTCTCACGAAAAAAATCTGCTATTACTTGGGAAATTTCTCAATTTCAGATGCGAAAGCTATTGTTCAAACATTAACAAAAGGATCTCAATTTTACTTGGACGATGATTTGGTAAACGCACTGGTAGCAGATTTAGCAGGTGAAGTGGGAGAAGTACGGCCGATCGAACTGCAAATCGTGGGATTGCAACTGGAAAAAAGGCAGATTACTCGACTGAGTGAATATCAGCAACTTGGCAGTCAGGCTAAGGTCAAACTGGTTGAGGAGTTTTTAGATGAAGTTATCGCAGATTGTGGTAAGGAGAATCAAAATATTGCCAAAGTTGTGTTGTATTTACTGACGGATGAAAACAACACTCGTCCTCAGAAAAATTTTGCTGAATTAGCAGCAAGTTTACGAATAGAGTTAGTAGAATTAGAGTTAGTTTTAGAGATAATCGTTAAATCGGGATTGGTATTAGAAGTGCCGGGAACTCCGAAACGCTACCAACTTGTTCACGATTATTTAGTGCCTTTTGTCCGCCAATGGGACAAGGCTAAATTACCAGAAATAATGGAACAATCTGAGGAGATTAAAGCTTTAAAGCAGAGCGCCAAAGAAATCAGAAAAATTTGCGACCAACAACAAGAGGAATTAGAAAAATTGTTAGCACTACTCAATAGAAATTTAAAAATACAAGAGGAATTAGAATAGTTGTTAGCAATACAAAATAGAAATTTAAAAATTATGGCTATTTTTATTATTAATAGTATAATTCTGTTGAGCATTATAGTGGTCGATATGATTATAAGGGGAGTAGCGTAACAACAACTAAACCAAGCATAGAAATTGATAAAATTAGAGCGATCGGCAAGTGATGCTTTGAGACTGTTTGAGTGGGGAAATAATCAAATAGAGCGATCTAACAGACAAGCTGATACAAGAATGTGAACTACCCGCCACTAACCGCAAGCGGCTTGATGGGGGCTTCTGTACTCACAGGCGAATGCCTCAAAACAGACTGACGCCCGCTATGAGGTCTTACTTCCCCTCCTACAGCAGAAACGGCTGTTCCATCCGTCTGTAGCATTCTGATTCCTTCTGTTCTATTATTTGCAGCAGCGTTTCCATCTCGATCGTGATGAGTGCCACAATGGGGACAAGTCCAGTCCCTTACATCCAGCGGCATTTCATCTATTTGATAGAAACAATTAGAACAGAGTTTGGAACTAGGGAACCATCTATTTATCTCTACTAACTTTCCCGCCTTACGTTCTAATTTATAGGCTAAAAAATTAGTGAAAATTCCCCATCCACAATCAGATATTGCTTTAGCTAAGCTATGATTTCGCACCATGCCTTTGACATTAAGATTCTCTACAACGACAACTTGGTTTTCGTTGACTAGCTTATGCGAAAGCTTGTGTAGAAAATCTTGACGTGCGTTTGATACTCGCTCGTATACCCTAGAGGCTATTTTTTTTGCTTTGAACCTTGAGTTACTACCATCTTTTTTTCTGGCTAATTTTTGCTGTTTCCTCTTGAGATTTTTTTCATGCACAGCTAAATGTTTGGGATTGCTATATTTATATACTTTCTCTCCATCGTGAGTTACTGCAAAGTCCTTAACGCCTAAGTCAATACCTATTACCTTGCCCTCAGTTGAGATCCGTGGGTTTTCTCCTTCCGTCTCAAGCAATATCGAGGCAAAATATTTTCCAGCAGGTGTTTTGCTCAGGTAACGGTTTTCACTTTTCCATCAATCTGTCGATGAATTTTAGCTCTCACTTCCCCGACTTCACCAGGAATCTTAATAGTGTTATTGGCTAATATTTTGACGTTTTGAGGGTATTGAATAGATTGCTTACTTTTCTTTGACTTGAATTTGGGAAATCGGCTTCGACCCTCAAAGAAATTTTTATAAGCTGTAACTAATTTGAGAGTAGTAGCCTGCAATACCTGACTGTAGCAATCAGCCAACCAAGATGTTTCTTCTTGCTGCTTGAGTTTTGGCAATAAAGAATTTAGTGCTACTTGTCCTATTCCTTTACCTGTTTGTTTGTAAGTCTCGATCGACTTATTTAGGGCAAAATTCCACCACCAACGCGAACAACCAAATGCTTGAGCCAATTTTTGTTCTTGGCTTTGCGTTGGATAGATTCTAACTTTGATGGCTTGGTGTTGCACGAGATATTTTGACTACTTCTCTAGGTTGAATATAAAATTATTGTTTAGCCTTGTCAAGCACAGGGTTGTTGTTCGTTTTTTGGTCGCTCCATACCTTCCTAACTTTGGGGAACTCAGGGACTTAATGCCCTGACGGTTGTCTGGTTAGAGGTTATTTCTCGGCAGGATGCCCTGACAAAATTTTCATGCCTTTTCATAAATCGCCTTCAATACTCTATTTAAAGTAGTCCTAGGGTGCGTCGCCACAGAAAATCCCCAACTTGCATATCGACTTTTCGAGTGGTGACGCACCTGTACCTAAAGTTTGGATAGTTTCAGGGCTTCTCATGGGAGGCTAGAAACCGGGTTTCTAGGAAATTTTGTGTTTAGTAGCGAGAAATCTACGAAGAAACCCGGTTTCTGAGAGCACAACTATTTTGCAAGGTGCGTCGCTGCGAGATTGTCGCTTTTTTTTAGGGATTTATCTCAGGCGACACACCCACGGCTAGCTCAAGCGTATTGGCCTATCTTCCGGAATTTCCCTATAGCAGCGGTCAAATGTGCTAACGTACAATCAAAAATCCCTCAATTTCAACTATCGCGAGACAGATAACCGTGTTCGCTCAAGCACCTCCAACTCCCAATTACAAATGGTTTAGCTGCATTTCCAGCACTGTTTTCACCGCACTGTGCCTGTTGCCCCTTTTGGGCGCTGCGGCCTACGCCCAAACTCCCCAAAATAGACCCATCAAAATCGGCGTGGTGCAGCGGTTTGGCACCAAAGCAACCGACAAACTGACGCTGAAAGCATTACCGGGCGACAGCTTAACTTTGCGTTACAAAACTCCTCAAGGCATAGAAACCAAAACTGCTGCTAGCGTCAAGTTAGAAATAGCCCCGAAACCGCTGGAATCGCCCTTAGTAGAAGAACGAGTGGTACTGAGTTCTCACCGCAGTTTCGAGAGTGCAGAAGATAGCGCCAATCAGTGGCGGGCTAAGGGAATTGAGGTAGAAATTGCTCAACCTTTTCGCTGGCAAGTTTGGGCGAAAAGAGATACTTACAACTCTCCTTTGGTGCGGCGCTGGCTGTTGCAAAGTTTGCAAGCTCAAGGGAACAAAACAGCTTTTTTGGATTCCAAAGTTTTTAAACAAATACCCCAGGCATTTTGGGTTTTAAACGGCTTTCGTTTCAACCGCAATGAGTTGGATGTGACGGCGGGGAAAAATGTGATTGAGGTATTTGAACAAACCACCCAAGAGGCGACAGCTACTGAACCAGAAAAAGCTATTCAACAAACTCACCGTTATGGCGGCAGTTTGCGCCTGCAAAAAAATGCTTACGGCACTTATACTTTGGTGAATCAAGTGCCGACTGAAACTTATTTGCGGGGTGTTGTTCCTCACGAAATTGGGGCCTTTTCGCCTTACGCTGCGATTGTCGCTCAAACGATTTTAGCGAGAACCTACGCCCTGAGAAATTTGCGCCGGTTTGCTGTGGATAATTATGAGTTGTGCGCTGATGTTAACTGTCAAGTTTATAAGGGTTTGACTGAAGTTTACCCGCAAAGTGATAAGGCGATCGCCGAAACGACTGGTTTGGTGCTAACTTATCAAAATCAGTTGGTTGACGCGCTCTATTCCGCGTCTAGCGGCGGCGTGACAGCGACTTTTGGCGATGTGTGGGAGGGCGCGGAACGTCCATATTTGCGATCGATCGTCGATTCGCCTAATAATATTTGGGATTTGTCCAAGCAGAGTTTGTCTGACGAAAACAATTTCCGCCGCTTTATCAGTTTGGAAAAAGGGTTTAATGAGGAAAAAGAAGACACGTTTCGCTGGCGCGAACCAGCTTCTTTGACAGCGATTGGTGGATTTCTCAAACAGTATCTTCAGAAAAAACAGCACCCGCTGGCTAATTTTAAAACTCTCACTCAGGTGCAAGTGGTGGAAAGGTCGCCTGCCGGTCGTGTTTTGAAAATGAAGGTTCAAACTGACTTGGGTCCCATTGATATCGACAAAGACGAGATTCGCAATGCTTTTTACCCGCCGATTAGCACGCTTTTTTACCTCGAACCAATTTACAATCCAGACAAAACTCTCAACGGTTATGCTTTTGTCGGAGGCGGTTTCGGGCACGGGGTGGGAATGAGTCAGACTGGTTCTTACAATTTAGCTAATTTGGGCTGGAATGGCTCTCGAATTCTGGGCTTTTATTTTCCCGGCGCTCAAGTTGTGCCGCTCAGCGATGCCATTAAATTTTGACACCCATAAAATTAAACACCCAAAATTGAGTGAGGACTTGCGTAAAAACTATCGAATGCAAGCAGGAGCCAAGCAATCTCAATCCCGGATTTTTCCGAATCTTTAGCGCAAGTCCTAAAATTTTGAGATTTTAGATTTTAGATTCTAGACAGGATTTTACGAGTTAACTAAAATCTGCTATCTAAAATCTAAAATTATTCGGTCAGTTATAGCCTCAAACTGCTATTAATCCATAGCTGGGAGCTAGAGCAGATGGCTGACGGCCACCTTTTTAGTACAGTTCTTCTTCTTTGTGAGTTTCTATGGTGCAGTCAGACATGGGATAGGCGACGCAGGTGAGAACAAATCCGGCCTCGATTTGCTCGTCGTCCAAGAAAGATTGGTCGGATTGGTCAATTGTGCCTGATATGAGTTTGCCGGCGCAGGTGGAGCAAGCACCAGCGCGACAAGAGTAGGGGAGGTCGATTCCTGCTTCTTCAGCAGCATCAAGAATGTAAGTATCGTCATCAACGTCAATGGTCTGGTTAATTCCTTCGGTTTCGTTGACGAGGGTAACTTTGTAAGTTGCCATGCACTAAATCCTCTCAAAAATTCAACAAGATTGATAATTTTTCCTAATGCAACCTTCAAGGCTCTATTAGCTTTGAGGTTAGGTCTTAGGTTCGTTCCCTCTATGATATTAGGGGAAAGAAGCAAGGTTGCAACACTCATTTACAAAAAATTTGAATGGGATTAGTTATAACTTTTTCTAATTTCATCTTGATTACTTATACCTATGTTGGCTTCAGCCTTGTGATACTGTTGCCGCAAGACTTGCGCAAAACAAGCCGGTTTCTGGGAAAAATCCTGTTTTGAGGCGTACAGCACAAAAATCGGGTTGTTGGTATGCGGTGTGTCTCACGAGTTTCAGCAAGATTTGCAGCTTGCGCCAAGTCCCTGCCGCCTAAAATCTGGGCGATGGAACCCTAAACCCCTGCAACGCAAGTCTGTAACTAAGTAAGTGGAAATAAACATAAGCTGGCTAAAGGTGGGTTTTGCGCCCATAAACTGGCTTTTACTATATATCCTTGCCGCTTTCGATCGCCTACAAGACCCTACAGGATATTATGGTTTTTTTTAGCTTACCTACTTAGCTAAAATCTAAAATCTAAAATCTAAAATCTAAAATCCTATGACTCTGATTAATACTCGCTCTGGTTTTTCGGTTAATTCTCCAATTCGCGTGGGGATTGTGGGTACTGGTTTTGCGGCTAAGTTGAGGGCCGAGACGGTTCAAGCTGATGGGCGATCGAACTTGGTAGCAGTTGCGGGCCACAACCCGGAGAAAACAGCAGCATTTTGTCAGAGGTTCGGGGCCGAAGCTGCGGTTTCTTGGCGCAAGCTGGTAGAAAGAGACGATTTAGATTTGGTAATCGTCTCTACGGTGAACCGGGATCACGGGGCGATCGTCCGGGCGGCGCTAGAAAATGACAAGCACGTTGTGGTGGAATATCCTCTATCTTTAGATGTATCAGAAGCAGAAAGGGCGATCTCCCTTGCAGCCCAAAAGCAAAAACTCCTCCACATCGAACACATCGAACTGTTAGGCGGTTTACACCAAGCAATCAAAAAATCTTTGCCATTAGTCGGTAAAGTTTTTTATGCCCGCTACGCTACTATTACTCCTAAACATCCAGCGCCGCAGCGGTGGACTTATCAACATTCCCTCTTTGGGTTTCCGTTAGTTGGTGCAATCTCGCGACTGCAGCGATTTACTGATTTGTTCGGGGAAGTGACAAGCGTTAACTGTCAAGCGCAATTTTGGGACACTCAGCCGGATTTATACAAAGCTTGTTTGTGCAATGCACAGTTGCGCTTTGCCAATGGCCTTGTCGCTGAAACTGTTTACGGCAAAGGAGAGATTTTTTGGCAGCCTGAAAACGTTTTTACCATCTACGGTGAAGCAGGAACCCTGGTTTTTACGCCAGAATCCGGTCAATTAATTCAGGGAGAAAATCGGCGATCGCTCGAAGTGGGAACGCGGCGCGGCTTGTTTGCCAAAGACACCGATATGGTGTTAGAATTTTTATTAAACGGTACGCCTTTGTACGTGAGTAATGCCAGTAGTTTGTACGCATTGAAAGTTGCAGAGGCTGCGAGGATATCGAGCGAAATTAGGCAAGATGTAGCCGTGAGTTATTTGTAAATAGGACTAACTCAATAAATCGTTTTTTAGGCTATTGATAGGGTAAGGTGGGCAGCGGCGCCTTACAGTAAAATTGCCAGAGTCTATCTATAGTAGTTCGTACTCTAACTTACATTAAAGAGTTATGCCTGCGAGCAAAAATATTTAGAACTCAAAGCACTGTCGAATCCAGGTTTTAGCCTTGACGACCATTTTGTAACTGCTGCTAAACATCAACCAATTTGTGCTAAAAAATAAAAAAAACATATAACCTTTTTCAGTAACATGAGGTACGATCTGGCCTCAGGCATAAGGCATAGGGCATACCTCACCACGCTTGAGAACCGCTATAGATAATATTAGGCTGGTTTCAGTCACTAGAAAAAAGGAATTTATGCCTGGACACGACATTATCGTTATTGGAGCTTCCGCAGGCGGACTCAAAGCACTGGGCGCGATCGTCGGTAGTCTGCCGAATGACATAGATGCTTCCATCTTTATTGTTCAGCACCTCCCAGCCGATAAGCCCAGCATTCTTCCCAAAATTCTGGCAGATGTAAGCTCTCTGCCGGCATCTCACGCGTCCGACGGAGAGCCAATTCAAAAAGGGCGAATCTACGTCGCGCCGCCCGATTATCACCTGTTGCTCAATCAAGGCTCAATGCGCGTGGTGCATGGGCCTAAAGAAAATAGATTTCGACCCGCGATCGATACGTTATTTCGTTCAGCGGCTCGTGCTTATGGTTCAAGGGTGGTGGGTGTGGTACTGACTGGCTATCTGGATGATGGCACGGTGGGATTGCAGGCAATCAAGAAACGGGGCGGAGTGGCGATCGTCCAAGATCCCAAAGAAGCAGAATACCCCAGCATGCCAAAGAGTGCCTTGCGATATGTGAAGGTCGATCGCTGCCTGCCACTGGCAGAAATCCCACACCTGCTAGTGCAGTTATCCAAGCAACCTGCTGCCGAGCAAGAGGCCTACCCGATGACCGAAGAGATCGAAATTGAATCTAACATTGCTCAACAGCAACTGAATACTGAGGAGCTTTTAGAGAATGTAGAAGCGATCGGGACTCGGACAACTTACACCTGCCCTGAATGCAACGGCAGCCTCTGGCAAGTTGACAAATCAGAGCCGCTGCGGTTTCGCTGTCACACGGGGCACTCCTTTACGGCTGATACATTTCTGGCAGAGCAAACTCAGAATTTAGAGAAGGCGTTATGGTCGGCAGCTCGAATAATGGAGGAAAAAGTCATATTTTTCCGTCAAATGTCTGAGCGAATGGGAAATTACAATTTACAAAGTGCGGCAGCAAAATACGAAGAGCACGCCAAAAGCCTGGATGCCGAAGTATCACTGATTCGAGACATAATTCTCAACGGCTTTGCCATGAAACAAAACATTTTCGAAACAGATGAAGAGCTGCCGCAGTAACTCAACCTCCATAAGGTTTTTTTTCTACCCAGCCATACGCTTAACAAGTGTTTTACAGCCGCGTAAAAACTTACTCGTCAAGGCGCAGCACTTATTACTTTATACAACTGAGAAAGGTGAGGGTAATGTTCTAGACTTATAGTATGTTTAGCCTCATTTAAATTCAATTTAATTGTGTGAGGTTGAGATATATAGCCTTTCTCAGTAACATGAGGTACTATGTGGCTCACGGGCTCACGGGCCCACGGGCATAGGGCATACCTCACCACGCTTGAGAACTTCTATAGATCTGGATTTTTTACTCGATTTATCCAAGTTTGAGTTGTTGGAAATTTGGTTAAATCAAATCCGCCTTCGCCCGCAAAGTGAGTGTAAGTAAATAAACCGATGTCAGCAATAGTATAGCGATCGCCTGTAAAAAAATCATGGTTTGCTAAATGCTGTTCCATCACCCCCAAAGCACCATAACCCGGTGCTTGTTTTTGTTTAAGTGCTTCCTGATATTCTTGTGCTTTCCCCGTCAAATAGCCAAAACGAGAAGTATCAATAAAAGGTTCGTGACTGTACTGCCCAAAAAATAACCGCTGCATGACTTGAGCTCGTTCAAATTTATCACTCGATAAAAACTCTGTTCCTTCACTCAAATAACACATAATTGCCTTTGATTTAAATAAAAATTCAGCCCGTTCTATTTCTCAAACATGAATACGCCCGTTAGGAGGTTTCAGCAAAAACTCAGTTATTCGACTTTATCCTTTAAAAATATCAATTTCGCGTCCCGCAAATTAAATATTAAGCTGAGTTAAAAGCAAGCGGATTTTGGAGCACTTCCCAGAGAGAAAATATTCGTAAACTTTCAACATGAGTATTTTTTTTTACCGCCGAGAACACAGAGTACGCAGAGTTAAGAAAGAAAGAGAAGTTCCCAAGTTATTATTGTAGCATTTGGGGTAAGAGCAGAATTGCTACGTTCAGAAGTAATATGGGTAAGGTGCGCCACCGATCGCCCTAAATTAATCAATATTGGAGACTCAATGAGATCCTACTGGAAAAATCTTCACTTGAATTCGGAAACTATCGGCTTAATCTACGGTTTTTTGGGTGTAGTTGGATTTAGCTTGACCTTACCTGCAACCAGAGCCGCTGTGATAGATTTAGACCCGCTTTTTGTAGGCTTAGGACGCGGATTAGTAGCAGCTATACTAGCAGCCTTTACTCTGCGGATAACGCATCAACCCATTCCCTCAAAACAGCAACTTCGGAGTTTATTAGTTGTCGGATTGGGAGTTGTTTTGGGATTTCCGGTACTATCGGCTTGGGCAATGCAGCAAGTACCTGCCGCCCACGGTGCTGTGGTGTTGGGATTGTTGCCTTTAGCAACAGCGATAGCAGGGTTTTTGCGAGCTGGCGATCGCCCTGATTTCAGCTTCTGGATTGCTAGCATTGTCGGTAGTACAACCGTTGTTCTTTTTGGAATTATTAGTGGCGCTGGCCAGCTTCATCCCGCAGATTTAGCTTTGTTTGGATCTGTAATTGCTGCTGCTTTTGCCTATGGTGAAGGTGGGCGATTAGCTCCGATTTTAGGTGGATGGCAAGTTATCAGTTGGGCCTTGGTGATTGTAGCTCCTTTCGAGGTTTTGCCAACAATATTTGTGGTCTTAAAACAAGGGTTGATAGCTTCACCGATAGCCTGGCTCGGTTTTGCTTATGTGAGTGTTGTCAGTCAATTTATCGCATTTTTTGCCTGGTATCACGGTATGGCAATTGGTGGAGTTGCCCGGGTAGGGCAAATTCAGTTATTGCAACCATTTTTGACGATCCTAGCTTCGGCAATGTTGCTTGGTGAAACTCTGGAGCCGATCGCCCTAGTCACGGCCTGTTTGGTTGTTGCTAGCGTAGCTGCGGGTAAAAAAGCATCAATTAAGCGGGCAGAAGATTTGTGAGGCGATCGTTTTCTCAACAGGCTGCTGACTCCAATCATTGACTTTCACCTTAATGTCGCAAGGAGGCTCCCGCTATAACGAAGTTTAGCGGCGAGAGGAATTCCGACAAACAATAAACGCGCGGTAGCGCAACCTTAAAAATTAAGCTATAATCATGTTAGTGAGTTTTTGTTAAGGATGAACCAAGTTCTGACGCTAGTTGTCAAGCTTCAAGTTAGTACCGAAAAGCAGCAATTGTTGTTGGATACGGCTAGTGCTTTCGCGTCAGCTTGTAATTGGATTAATCACAATATTAATCCTAACCTAACCAACAGAAACTCAATCCAAGCCGTCTGCTACAAAAATGTAAAAGACCAGTTTGGGTTAACGGCTAACCACGTTGTTAGAGCTTGTGCCAGAGTAGGAGCCAATCGCCTAACGGCAAAACAGAAAGGGAAAAAGGTCAAGAGCTTTAAGCCCACTAGCTTTGATTGTGATGCTAGGACTTTTAGTTTCGTTGAGTCAAATTGGACGGTTAGCATTTCTACAACAGGTAAACGGTTAACCGTTCCTCTAAGAGCTAGCAATTACCATCGCGGCAAGTTAGCTGGACAAAACCCTACTTCGGCTCAAGTTTGTTTACACAAAGACGGTTGTTGGTATGTCCACATTCAGCTAAAGTTAGAATCTCCGAAAACTATTAAGGCAACTAACGTCATCGGTGTCGATCTGGGACCCAGAGATATTGCAGTTACCAGCACAGGTAAATCCTGGTCGGGTAAGGAAATTCAAAAAACTAGAGATAAATACAGTCGGGTTCGGGCTTCTTTGCAAAAGAAAACATCCCAAGGCACAAGGTCTACTCGCCGTAGGGCTAGACAGATTCTGAAACGGTTATCGGGACGCGAAAGAAGGTACCAAACCTGGCTAAACCATAACATCTCAAAAGCGATTATTTGTGAGGCAAAACAGACTCAATCCTTCGTTTCTATAGAAGATTTAACGGGGATTCGGGGACGAACTAACTCTCAACCCAGAAACAAAACTGAAAGAAGACGGTCTAATGCCTGGGCTTTTTATCAGTTAAAAACGTTTCTTGAATACAAAGGAATCTCCGAAGGGATTGAGGTAATCGCTGTCAATCCAGCCTATACAAGCCAAAGTTGTCATTGTTGTCTGCATATTGGCGTAAGAACCGAAAAACGTTTTAAGTGCAGCAACAAGGTTTGTGGTTGGATTGGAGACGCGGATGAAAATGGCTCAAAGATGATTGCACTATTGGGGCTGACCGTAAACCAGCCTAGAGGTTCCTGGTTATCTTGCGAGATAACTGGAGGGCTACCAAAAGCCCACACTATAGCCTCAGCTTAGTGTGGGTAGTTTACCTGCTATCAATCGAAGCTGGATTGATGCTCAGGGACGTTCAGAAGCGATCGCAATCTACCGCATCGAGGCGAGTGAAATGAGCGGACGCACGACTGATGGAGTCAGCAGCCGCTAAGAACCGAAATAGCTCAAACATTCGAGCATGAATGAATTTTATGCGATCGCCATTGAGGCAGATGCCTTTGGCCGTGCGATCGCCTGTGCCATTGAGCAGCCCGGTGATGTTGATGTGAATGAAATCATCATCCCTCCGACACCTCAAGAACTTTAGACTAATAGGAAAACATCATGAAACAGCGAAAACTCGGCAATCAAGGATTAGTAGTCTCAGAGTTAGGACTCGGCTGTATGGGTATGTCCGAGTTCTACGGCATAGCCGATGAGTCAGAAGCGATCGCCACCATTCATCGCGCCTTAGAGCTAGGCGTGACGTTGCTCGACACGGCTGATATGTACGGTGTGGGTCACAATGAAGAGTTGGTCGGCAAAGCAATTAAAGGGAATCGAGATCGAGTCATCATCGCCACCAAGTTTGGCAATGTACGCGGTAGCGACGGCAGCTTTCAGGGCGTGAATGGCAAACCCGAATATGTCCGCTCTTGCTGTGATGCCAGTCTCAAGCGTCTGGGCGTAGATACGATCGATCTTTACTATCAGCACCGAGTCGATCCAAACACTCCCATCGAAGAAACCGTAGGTGCAATGGCGAAGCTCGTCCAAGCCGGGAAAGTTCGCTACCTTGGCCTTTCCGAAGCCGCCAGCGCCACGATCCGCCGTGCAATGGCAGTGCATCCTATTTCCGCACTCCAGACTGAATATTCGCTGTGGAGTCGGGAGCCAGAATCCGAGATTTTGCCCACCTGCCGAGAGCTAGGGATTGGGTTTGTGCCTTATAGCCCTCTGGGGCGCGGGTTTCTCACAGGCAAAATCAAGAGCCTCGACACGTTATCTGAGGGAGACTATCGGGCCCAGCGATATCCTCGCTTTCAAGCCGATAATCTCCAGCAAAATCTCGAGTTAGTCGAGCAGATAGAGCAGATGGCCGCCGCTAAGGGCATCAAAGCTGGACAGTTGGCCCTGGCATGGGTATTAGCCCAAGGCGAGGACATTGTGCCAATTCCAGGCACCAAACGCCGCACTTATTTAGAAGAAAACATTGCAGCAGCCGCTGTGACACTGACTCAAGCAGAACTAGACCAGATCGCCACAGCCCTGCCATTAGGAATTGCGGCGGGCGATCGCTACCCGGATATGAGCAGCGTCAATCGTTAGGAATAGGTGCGAGTAAAGTATTTTTAACTACGGCTAAATTTTTGATTAAGGCTCTATAAATCATGTCAAAACTTGTTGTGTACGGAACACCGGTCAGTACCTATGTCCGTACCGTCCGGCTGCTGCTTGAGGAAATAGCCGTAGACTATACCCTGCACAGGGTTGATATCTTGAATGGTGAAAACAAGTCCGCAGAGTACCTTGCTAAGAATCCCTTTGTTGACACTCCTCGACCTAAAGGTGCGAGGATTCTTGGCTCAACCAGTCGGCTTGCTCGCTGATGTCACCACCAACGAGTAGAGGTCGGTCTGTCCCCAAGCGTTAATTTCGGTGTGCCCCACCGTATTTAAAACGATTCCCGCTTGTTTCAATCCTTTCGCTAAAATATTCAGCGCTGCGTTGTGGTCGCGGTCTAGTACTGCACCGCAACTACAAACGTGAGTCCGAACCGATAACGATTTTTTAACAGCATTTCCACAGGCAGAGCAATCTTGAGAAGTGTACACAGGAGCAACAGCAATTACTGTCTTGCCATACACTTTTCCAAAGTATTGCAACCATTGAGCGAATTGATCCCACGCTGCATCGCTAATTGATTTAGCAAGTTTGTGATTCTTTACCATGTTCCTCACCTGCAAATCTTCGTAGGCTACGAAATCGCTAGATTTCACTACGCACAATGCCGTCTTAACGGCGAAGTCTTTACGCTGCCTACCAACTTTCAGATGTTTTTTTCCTAGTCTGTTAATCGCTTTTTTGCGGTTTTTAGAACCCTTTTTCTTCCGGGAGACTCGTTTTTGCGCTCTTTTTAGAGCTTTTTCACTTTTGCGAAGATAACGAGGGTTGGGTGCAGTATTTCCATTGCTGTCTGTGTAGAAGTGGTTCAACCCCACATCTATCCCAATAGACTTACCCGTGGGTACAGCTTCCTCAGTCCGCTCTACGCTGATACAGAACTGAACATAGTAGCCGTCGGCACGTCGTACAACTCTGACTCGCTTAATCTCGGTAGGTGCATAAAAATGCAAATCACGAGAGCCGACCAATTTAAATGTCCCTGCTGCAAAGCCGTCGATAAAAGTTAGACTCCTTTTGTCAGCAGAAAGCTTCCAGCCTGTTGTTTTGTACTCTACACAGCGAGTGTGTTTCTTGAACTGCGGGTAACCCTTTTTCCCAGGTTTCTTCGCCTTACAGTTAGCAAAAAAACGCCCAATAGCAAAAATGGCACGTTCAGCAGAAGCCTGACGCGCCATCGAATTAAGTTTTCCCGCCCATTCAAACTCACGCGCCATCACGGCACATTGCTTGTATAGGTCGGACAACTTAACTCCTTCATTATCGATCCAATAACGTAGAGCCTTGTTTCTGACAAACTGCGCTGTGCGGATCATATCGTCAACGATCCGATATTGCGCTAGCTTGCCTTTTAACTTAAACTCTAGTGTTATCATGCAATTATCTTAACACTTTATGAGCGATTGTCGCTATAATTTAAAAGCCGTCCTTAAGAACCGGGCTTTAAACCCAGCTTCTTGGTAAAGTCCCCACTATTGAAGTAAATGGAGAACTGCTCTACGAAACGGCTGTTATTACCGAATACCTGGATGCCACTTTAGCCGATCGCAAGTTTAGCTTTTCCGAGCCCATGCTCCAAGCTCGGATGCGTCAAATCATGGCGATTATTGATAGCTATTTGTTTGCCCCTGCCATTGGCAGCATTGTGGTTCAGCGACTGATTTTGCCGAGTCTGGGGCGTAAGACTGATGAGGCTAAAGTCAAAAATGCGATCGCGCCTGCACAAACGGCTCTAGAGGCGATCGAGTCGCTAGCTGCAGGTAGCGCCTATCTGCTCGGCAGCGAAGCGAGCATTGCTGATTTCTATCTGATTCCGATCTTGATGTACCTTTCCCAAACTCCAGAGTTTGAGGCGATTACCGCTCAAACGCCGAAACTGCGGAGGTGGCTGGATGAGCTTAGCCAGTTGCCCAACGTCAAAAAACTGTGTGCTTAATAGCAGTCAAATAGGCTGCAGGAAATCACTGGAGTGGAACTCGAACAGATGTAATCTTTGGCATCCCATGTTGAGCTAATTTGGGCACTGACTCCTCTACTAGAAGCGATCTGCATCACCATTTCGATTGTCTTTATCTTGGATTTCGGCATCAAATTTCTCGTCCTCTGAAACTCTCTTACCAGGCGGGGTGATGACGAAGAATTTCAAAGGTGGTACCCGCCACGTGATTTATCCGTGGAATCAATCCCAAATCGATTTTCGAAAATCCTCAAGAAAGAGCATTTATCTCGCGCAAGTCAATCTCAAATCTCAAATCGATTTTCGAAAATCCTCAAGAAAGAGCATTTATCCGTGGGGTCAATCTCAAATCTCAAATCGATTTTCGAAAATCGATTGACCGCGATCTGCTCTGATTACTTTCCGAAAACAGCGTCAGGGGGGGTGCTTTGTTTTTTGCTGGCGTTGCGTGCGATCGGGGTATGTGGTTATTTGACGGCAACCCGGGCAACATTTTTTTTAGTCAGGATGCGATCGAGCGATCGAGCAGAACTAGCAGTCGCCAAATCAATTCAAGCTCTGCCAGCAGAAATTACTGCACTGCGAACTGAGATTCAAGCCTGCTTCACCCAAAGGTTTAGACCTGTGAATTGCTGTCTAATTATAGATAACTTTCTAATTTAAACTGTTCCCATCGATAGATGATATTTAATTTTTTTAAATTTACTATCAAAGAATAGCCTAACCAGTCAACCTCAATGATAAAAACACTCATAAGTAAGTGAAATGACCCTAATAAAAACATGACTTTTTCTCTCCCAACAGCTTCATTAATGCAAGTTCCCTCTAATTCTGGGATACTGATGCTGGGAATGGCTGGCAGAGATGTAATAAAAACTGCTAGATAAATTCTACGCTCATGTGGTGGTCATCACTGTTTTTTCTTGGCAATAATCTAATAATGGCTTGGATTCGTTGTTATCAAGAAAAATTTGTGTAAGTCATTGAAATCAATTCATACCTTTTATTACAGTGAGAGGAGAAACTCATGGAAAATACATTGTTCGATCGCACGTTCCGGGACAGCGAAGGCCAAATTGTTATAGCTCAGCCGCCAAATCTACCGCTGATTGTCGGGATTGTAGCTAGTTTATTAAAGCTCGTTGTTCCAACAGGGCAAATTAATTTAGCGTTGGAGCTAGTAGCCTTTGGCTCTTTGTTTACTTGGGCTTGGGAAGAATTATTTCAAGGCGTTAATTACTTTCGGAGAGCCTTAGGTCTGATTGCGCTGGTTGGTCTAATTGCGTGGAAACTTCAATAAGTAGGTAAACATCAATAAATCCTATCGACCATAACCTTACCTCAAAAATCTACGCCAACTCTTCTTTTGTTATTGACACGATCGCTCAAGTTTCCGATCTAGAAATTACATCGCGCTGAGGCGATTAGCTTGACTCGATAGCATTCCCTCCTTCTCTTTAATACCGCAATTGTCGTGATGAGTATTAATACAGCAGATTCCACGTTGATGAAGTACAGCACTCAAGCGAGCGCTGTAGGGAAACGGCACTCCTGTGTCCTCTATCGAAAGCTATTTACCTCACTTACCTAAAAAATGCTGTATCATTGCGGGTTTAATGCAGTAATTACAGCAGATTCCACCTTTATCAAGTACACCCCAGAAGCCGAGTTTCTTGCTGAAACCCGGCTTCTGTGTACCTCACTTATATTACCTGGAAAGTCCTGTATAATGCTTTCTCAACAGCCACTCATGCAGAAAATCAGAATCGATATCCAACAAAGTGTCTGACCGTCTTAAACAAAATGCTGAAAAAATTATGCGGATGTGGGAGAAGCGGGCGCGCGATGAAGTCAGTGCATCAACGCATCAAAATTCCCTTGTCTTGCAAAATTCCCTTCCTCCCGACAAAACTCGCCCTCACCTTCGTTGGCAGTCCCTAAACAGTGAGGAAATTCGAGGCAGTCAGAGTATTCGTATTCACCCCAGTCAGGACGGCCAAAACTTCAGTACCGAAAATAATATTATTACCCGAGAACGAGAGATTCTCAAAGGTCAAACCACCAGTCAGACCGATTTTATCGTTGCTCAAATTAAAGTCAGTAATCGTATCGGTGCCATCGCCGGAGGCAAACACGAAGACATCGCCGCCAGAGCCACCTGTTAAGGTGTCGTTGCCCAGTCCCCCTCTCAAGGTGTCAGTGCCATTGCCGCCATAGAGTAAGTCGTCACCTGCATTCCCCAATAGCAAGTCAGTGCCATTGCCGCCAATCAAGGTGTCGTCCCCGGCATTGCCGATGAGGGTATCGGGACCATTGCCGCCAATCAAGATGTCGTTCCCGGCATTGCCGGTGAGGGTATCGGGACCATGACCACCGTTTTGGACAGTCCCGACGGCGACAATAACCGTAGCACTGCTGGTGCCGCCGTTGCCGTCGCTGATGCTGTAGTCAAAGCTGGCGCTGCCACTGAAGCCAGTCGTTGGGGTGAAGGTAATGTAGTCATCAGCACTGCTCCTGGGTGTGCCGTTATCGTTGAGGACGGCTGTGCCTCCCGTGAAGTTGCTGACACCGGTGAGGGTTAGGGGGTCGCCGTTGGCATCGGTGTCGTTGGCAAGTAAAGTGTTAACTGAAATGTTAATAGGTGTGTTTGGCGTGGCGCTGACACTGTCGGGGTTGGCGACGGGGGGAGTATTCAGGCTGGTGATATTAATCGTACCGTAAACATTATCATTGTTGGTTGATGTCCCGGCATCGTTAGCCGCACTGTTGCCGCTGAAGGTGAGAGTTCCGAAAGAATTGACGGTGGGGAGGACCGAAGGCATTCCCTGGTTGTTGCGGTTAGTATTGGTGGTGGATTGCATGATGAAGATTGCCCCACCCAAGCCCTGACCTGAGTTAGGTCCCGTCCCACCGGTAGCGGTATTGCCCGTAAAGGTGGTGTTGTTGAGGGTTAAAGAACCACTGCGGACAAAGATGCCCCCTCCTAGTCCAGCACCGCCGCCGCCGCCGAAGCCGCCGTTGCTGCCGGGCCTGCCGCCGGTGCCGCTGCCGCCGCCGAAGCCGCCGGGGTCGCCGCCGAAGTCGGGGCCGGTGTGGGTGGCCATGCC
>NZ_JAUBVJ010000044.1:0-67069 GCF_036702785.1 Microcoleus sp. AR_TQ3_B6
ATTGGATTAAGTTGGCAGAATTTGGGGCCGCCTCTACTTTTTCTTCTGTTTGAGGCGTTAAATTTTCTGTTTCTTGAGTTGGTACTGGGGAAGGTTTTGATTGGATTAAGTTGGGAGAGTTGGGAACCGCATACACTTCTCCATCTGTTTGAGGCGTTAAATTTTTGGGTGGCTTTCGACTTATTTCTGGTTGTGACACTACAGTTTCTGGAGATGATACTGGAGAAGGTTTGGCTTGGATTAAGTTTGGTGAAGCTGGTGCGATCGCATCCATCTCTACCTCAGTTCTATTAGTTAAATTTTCTGTTTGTTTTCCAATTGACTCTAGTTGTAGCGATCGAGGTTCTTGAGGTAATCCTGAATTAGCTTGGGTTTGGATTAAGTTGGAAGAAGTTGCTCCGATCGCATCCACTTCTCCATCCGCTTTAGCAGTTAAATCTTCGGTTTTTGTTGCCCTTATTTCTGGCTGTAGTGATACAGATTCTTGAGGTGGTACTGAAGAAGGTTTAGATTGAATTAAGTTAGGAGAGGTAGGTGCGATCGCATTTACCTTTCCCATATTAGTAATAGATGAAGAAGGCAAACTTTCTCTATCTAAACTTAGCTGGCCCGAAAAGCTTGTTGGCGGTTGTGGTAAAGGTTTAGCTATAGATTGAGAGCTTAAGAGGCTGTTAAAACCTAGATAATTATCGTTGAATCTGCTGATTTGAGGTAAATCTAAGGAGTCAGAAGTAGAAATATTATTGGCTGGCTTTGCCGAAACTCTTGGCGATACGTTGTTGGATATATCAACCGTACTCCTTGGCATCGAATTAGATAAACTAGAAGTTTCTCCAGAAGTAGAAACCAGATTCTCAGAACTCGATGTACTTTGCTTTTGTGTAAATTGAGGCAAGCCTGATAAGCTAGAAATCTCAAAAACAGATGTTTGAACTAAAGGTTTTGAAATTGCCAATGGTTTAAGTTGAGCGATATTTTCCGTTGCAGCGTTAGCACTATTCAATGCGGCTGCATTTAGAGATAAAGGCTCATTTTTTGAGGGGTAATTTGTAGGAAAATTTCCGACCAAATCTTGTGTATTAGGTATCTCGCCTAAATTTGAGTTAATCTCAGGTCGAGCTCGAATAGGTAATTGATTATCGAAAAACTGAGGAATTCCTCCAGCAAAATTTTCCCCATCTTCCTTTATTGGCGTCCCTGCATCTAATCCCCAGTTGCCAATTTCCCCATCTTTATTTACCTCTCCTAATGGCTGAAGCACAGAATTACCAAATGGCTGCAACCTTTGCCCTAGGGGATTTAAAGACTGACATAAAGGAGACAGCGATCGCTGGAGTTTAACGTCATTTCCCAGAGGAGTGGGTTGAATTAAAGAATCTTTCAACCCTAGAGGCTTTAAAGTCATAATCATTGCCTCCCAAGCGGAGTTTTACACTAATTTGCTATAAGAAATAACCAGATGCATGGCGCCCCGGTTGCAGTTTTATCGCGCCTCCTCCTTCTGATTTGGCTATCTTCAATCCCTCATAAGCTAGGGTCAATTCTTCAATCGCCACCGTGTTAGAATTGCCTTGGAGTGCTGGCGCTTTCCAACCAATTGGAATGGCTGCTACTAAGGTCCAGCATTGCATGGTTACCCCTGCTTGGTTAAAGAGCAAAATATTTACATTCCGCCGTTCTTTTTTGCCATTGCTTAAGGTATTACTTACCCAATCCCAAAAAACAAAATCATCGGTAATACCGCGTTTTAGAGTTATATCTGAAAACTCAGCTTGACCTAAAACAATCCGTTGGTGATCGTTGACACCACCTTCAAAATAAGTTTCTTTCTTGATTTTGACTCCTAATCCCGAACACTCGCTAAACGAAGCCGTAATACTACTTTCCATTTCCACGTAAAAGCGATTAGCAGTTACGTAGTTCAGTGCGTGCGTGTCTTCACCGTTTTTAGACATCAGACCCTCCCTCTATAGTTTCCAGCACGATCGCGAGTATTTCTCAAGTCTTCCAGCATCAATTCATAAACTCTATCACTCAGTTTCCTCATCAACATTGGATCTAAAATAACTTTATCAATCAATTGAGCCATTTCATTTTTTTTCTTTACATTCATCTTTTAATTCCTCTTAGGTAAAGTTCGCAATGATACCAGTCCTGCTTCGCTCAGCAAACGTTGCCCCTCATCCGTTTTTAGCAGTTCGGCAAATTTTTTTCCTGCAACCGCTTGCGTTTTATCTTTTTTGGGATAAACTACTACCAAACGGTAACTTAATGGATAGCTACCAGATTTAAATGCTTCAACATTAGGCCAATAACTTCCTTTATCATTACATAAATCAATCGTCGGTTCTATGGGTTTTACTTGGTTACCAAGCTGTTGAACTAATGGCTCAACTTCTTCTTCCTTTTTTCCTAGTGCCAAGGGATAAACAGCACATTGATTAAACACGCGACTGAGTAAACCAAAACCAAATCCCACCGTTTGATTCTGCTCGAAATCTTTTAGTATTTCTCCTAAAATATAATTTTCATTAATTGGTTGTTGATTTATTATTTTTTGCTGCGCCTCTCTAATCAGTTTTTCCGCCAACTTTTTAAACTGTTGAGGTGGATCTCCTTTAAACACTAACTCTTCAAAAAATTTAACAGCCTGAGGATTATCAACTGGCATATAAACCTTGATGTTCTGGCTAATCCCTTCTGGAGGAGACCAGTTGCTCAAGCTTCCTGTTGTGTAAATTTCTCGTAATTGGTCAAGCGTAATTTTGCCGTTCAAAGCATTCGGAACACTCTGGTGTCTTTTGTTATCGCTGAAAGCTACAAATACTACCAATCCATCATAGGCAACTTCCACCTGCTCCATATCATCGGGTAAATCTTTTATAAAAGTAGTAAGGGCAAAGTCTGCTCTCTTCCGTCTAATTTCTTCTATTATGTTTTCGTTTGAAATCTCGAGCGTATATGTTTTTAATCTCGGCTCGCGAAGGGTTAGTTCTTCTACAAATGTTTTATTGTAAGAAACTAAACTAACTGTATTAAGAATATAACTCCAAATTCCATCAGCCTCGGTTATGTACGTAACTGTTTCAGTTGGAACTCGATCGATCTGGGCAAGGCAGCAGGGTTCCGAAGAATTAAAAACAAGCCCTTCAACTTTAGACGGCTGACGCCATCTTAACATAATTTGCACCAACAATCCCGCCAGGAAACCCAAAAGAATAATCGTTAATACCAGTCGAAATAACGAAGAAGATTTCTGAGTATTTTCTTTTTCCAAGCTGTCCGTTTCTGCTGTTACGTCTAGTGGCGTTTCAAGCTCCCTTGACTGGGGTGCTAACAACTCTTTTCTTGCTTCAAAAGCTGTTTTAAATGGCTGGTCAATTCCTAATAGACGATGGATAAATTTATTCAGCCTAGTATCTTTAATTTCAGGCCAATGTTGTTCAAACTTGGGGTTAAGCGGTTGAGCGGTATCAGGGTCTACTGTTGTTCCCCATAACAAATAAAAACTTACATATCCCAGATCGATTAAATCTTGTTTGGGTGAGCGCTCGCTAAAATTGGCAGTGGGTGGTTTAAATAAATCTTCCCAGAGGGCTAAATCGGCTACGTAGATAAAAAATTGCGGTTGATCTAGGGCAGATGGCTGACTGCTACTCGCAATTAAAAGGCTATCAAGACTGAGATAACCGTGGGGCAAGCCTTGCTCGATCTCGTAATCAAAAGCTCGCAGTCTGTGACTGTGGAGAAACCAAAGTGTTTGCAATACTTGATCCAAAACTCCGCGCACCTGTTGGGGAGTCATAGCCCCGCTTTTTAGCAGATACTCTCTCAAAGTTAGGCTATTGTGAATCGGTTGCTCGAAAATTAGGTAGCAGCGTTTTTCGTTGCTAGGTGCGATCGCATCCCAAGGACTAATCAAACGAAAATCCTTTCCTACCCCATTCTTGAAGTTCAAATTCGCTAGCTTTTCAAACTTTTCTTTCCGCTCTTTTGCTTCTTTTTGATTAAAATCCCGGTCGGTTAACAAATATTCTTTAATTAAAACAGGCTTGTTATTCTCAACCTGAATTCCTTGATACAACCGCACTATTTCCCCATGTTTTAAACATTTTTCAACTCGATACTTACCGCGACGACCCCCGCGAATTTCTATATCTGTTGGTAAAATGGGTAGAGTTTTTGCACTGGGAGATGTTTTTCTCGCTAACCGATCTGCCGTTGCAATCGTTACCGCGTTTGCTATTTCATTTAAACTACTGCTTGCTACTTTTACTTGCGATATCCTAGCATTAGGTTCGTTCAATAACTTTTGTGGGGAGTAGGGATTAAGCATCCTGTCTGCTTGTGAGTTTCTTCTTTCCACAGGTATATTAGATTGCTCAACCGAATTTTCCCGCGTTTCAGTCTTTTTACCCCAGGGTAACTCAACGTTTTCATACTCTTTTTGCGCGTGGCGGGTCGCTATCCGAGATAGGTTTTGAAATGGGTAGCAAATAAAGTTTGCTACCTCCCTAAAATTGCTGCCAACTGAATTTACTAAATCGGCGAGTCTCACAGCACCCCTCCCATATTAGATAGAAATAATACGCATAATTTTTAATAACAGGACTTACGTACAGGCACAGAAAAACCGGGGGGTTTTATTAAATGTACGGGTCACAACAGAGTCTTTCCATTGGTAAAAAATCCGGTTTTTGGGCAAGTTCGCGAACTCCTAAATAACTTAAATTACAGCGAGAAAATTAATAATTGGTGATTGGTAACTACCAATTGCTAAATGCTAATTCCTAACTGTTAATTAGAAGGTTTTGTAGGTTCTTTTGATTCTACGTCTTCTTCCAACTCGTTAATGCGACGATAAAATTGGTACAAATAATTCAGGTCGCAAGCAAAAAGATCCTCAATTACCGTGGGAGTTACTTCTTCTAATGCACCCAATCTAGTAATTACCCTCGATAAAATAATTACTGTAGAATAGGCAGGATTAGACTTAACGCGGGGGTCACGCAATGGCAAAATTTCATCGATCGCTTTGGCTAAACGCATCACACCTTTGCGGTGTAAATTTCCATCTGCATCTAAAAAGCCTTTTGGTAAAGTAAATTCAAATTCCATTTGAAACATCTTGAAACCTTACCGCTTATTGTTGCCGAGCAAATATTTCTACAGCAATTTCCATTTCTTCAATTTCCGAATCCCCACCAGCAGAACTTAAATCAGAAACAACGTAACTAATAGGCCAAGCTCCTTGAAACTGGAATATTGCCTGTGAGTTATTACTTTGGTCATAAATAGTTAAAGAACCATCTCGACGTTGTTTAGCCCAATTTCCTTCTTGAACTGCTTCAAACCACTTCCACAAAGTTGTGGAGTTAGTCATGCCCCGACGTAGGGTTATATTATTAGTTTTAACATTCCCCGGAACCTTTGTGCAAACAACCTGACCCATTTTTGCTGCACCCCAACGCTGGGGTGTAACCTCGGTAACTTCTATGACATCTTGAGTGCGTTTAAACCCTTTGCAATCCATAAAATAAGCATCAACTGGTTCTTGGCTGCCCTCTAGTTTTAATTCGATATAAAATCGGCAATTTGTGAGGATTTCTGGAAAAGCGTTAATCAGGTTTGGCATTTTACCTTCTGGCTAATTTTAGATTTCTGAGGTCAGATTTCCGATTTAAATTCAAGCAGGGCTTAAAACAAACGGATTTCTGTAGAAGAAAAATAGTTGCACAAGCTAGAAATTTCAGCAAAAAACATGGTTTCTAGCTTGCGCAAACGTAAGTCCTGTTCAATCTCAAATTTCAAATCTCAAATTACCTATTGTACTCGTTTGATATCTTCGTGTACTAGGGTTATGGTTTCGTTAGCCACATCATTCGATCCAGCTTCTAGTTTAGGCCCTTCATATTTGGTAGGATAAGCATTTTGCAACTCCCAACGGGCTTTCATCTCTCCTCCTTGGTCGTAAACAGTAACCGAAGCGGCTTTCCGATTTGAGGACCATTCCGACTTACCCCCAGCATTTTTGTTGCAATCTTCGTACCATTTGTAAAGGTCTTTGTTAGTAGTAGCAACAACTTTGACGACAACCGGAGTATATTTGACTCGGGTGGGAGCAGCCTGACGCAAGTTCATTGCGTTTTTACTCGAGCCCATTACTTTGTCAGCCCCGGCGGCTGGGCTTTCAGCACTTAAACCCGAGACTTCCAGAATTTGCTTATCTGTCAGACCGTCAGCTTCAAAATAAAACCTACAACTGACTAATAGTTCATCGGTGCTTTCTGGCATAATTCAACTCCTTTTGATTTTGTAATTGATGATTAGTAATGGGTAATTGGTAATTTTTGTTTTCATTACCATTCCCTCGTTTCACTCGCCCCTTACCTAATTTTATTGGTCATCTTGAGCGTTCCACTGACTGATGCGGAAGATGACAAATTCTGCTGGTCGGACTGGGCAAACCCCAACTTCAATATACAACCGACCTAGAATCATCGTTTCAGGGGGATTGATTTCTTCATCGCACTTGACGTAAAACGCTTGTTCGGGGCTGCTACCAAACAATGCGCCTTCACGCCACAGTCGTTCGAGGAAATTGCTAACTGTCCGCCGTACTCTTGCCCACAAATCTTGATCGTTTGGCTCAAATACAACCCATTGAGTGCCTAATTCGATCGATTTATTGATATAGCTCATCAAGCGACGGACGCTGATATAACGCCACTCGGTTTTTTCCGGTTCTACTAATGTTCTTGCGCCCCAAATCTTAATGCCTCGATTGGGGAAGGTGCGCAGGCAATTAATCCCTTTGGGGTTCAATAATTCTTGTTCCCGGAAGTTGCAATCGTAAGATAATCCGATGACGCCGCGCGGAGTTTCATTTGCTGGTGCTTTGTAGACTCCTCGCGTTTCATCTGTGCGCGACCACACCCCCATCATGTGACCCGAAGGCGGGATTAATATCGGTTTTCCAGCATTACGGGGATTGGGGACTTTAATCCACGGATAGTAAAGCGCTGCAAACATGGAACGTCGGTTAAATTCATTATCTAACCAATTAGTTACGTGTTGCGGTTTGATGCAGTCGTGGGGAACATCCAAAACCACCATGCGATTGGGCGGATTGGGTGCGGCGTTTTCGCACAGACTTACCATCAAGTCCATGAGTCCGTGCAGTTGGTCGCGATCGATCAAGCCCTGTTTGTGCGCCAGCATTAAATCTGGACAGGCGACGATCGTGATTTCGTCAATCTCGAATAACCCTTGTATCCCGCTACGATCGTCGCGCACCCCTCGCACGTATCCGTACAAGTTTTCCTGCGTCGGTAAAAGAGGGGGAGGGCTGACTTCGTATTGACCGTCTAGGGGACGGCGGGTAAGCGGCAGCCCGCGTTGGGTCAAGTCTATGACGGTGACGTACTGTGATGCTTCTTCGAGTTTGGTCACTACATAGTCGCCTACCTCTGGCTGCACGTTCCGATCCATCGTCAGTTGTTCGTGCCTTTCGAGTTCTTGCCCGTCGCGCTTGATGACTACGGTGAAGAATTCAGCGGGGACAGGGGCTGGGGTGTTTGGATCTTCGGGATAACCTCTCGGTTCGCTGGGTAAGATTTCTACGTTGACTGCGCTAGTATCTGTTTCTTCTTCTCCCTGCTTGAGGATAAATTGCAAAGATTCGCGTTTGGCAGAGGTTTTCACCGTCAGTGCGGTGGATTCTGGTCCTGGTTGAGTCGTCCTTTCTGCGGGTTTTGGGAGTTCGGTACCGATGCTAACAATCCAACACCTAGCGCCTCCGTTTAAGAACCAACCGTTAACGGCGAAAGGTAAATAGGCACCAAAATCTGTGAATCCATCGGAGTTTTCTTTAGCAAAGTATTCTAAATATTGATTCCAACAGGTGACTAGCATCGGTTTGCCGATTTCGGCACCATTGCGAATCGCTTCGGTAAAGCCAATAAAGCCAGCGATGTTGGTTTGTACGCCCTCTATGGGGCGACTACCTCGGTCAATTTCTTCGACGTATACACCAGGGGCAAAGTAATCAAGTCTTGCCATAGCTTTCTTCCTTAAAGGGAAAAATTTACTAATTACCGCATACCATACTCACTTACCATATTTCATCTACCAGTTATCCTTGTTACTATTTTTAAGCTGGTGGCTTGCTTATTCAAATTCTTATATGTAAATTTGCATGAAGAAGTTGAAGCACCACTTTTTGTTGATAACTGATCGCTGCTAATTGTTAAGTGAGGCTGATCTTTGGACTCGTGTTCTGATCAATCCTAAATGCCTTATCTGATTTATACCATTTTTCAGCTAAGCTAAAGTGGCTAATCGAATAATTGACATAGATTATAGTACACTAAACTTTGTTGACCAGAAATCTGCATAAATTGTGTTTTTTCTTAATAACTTTCATCAAAATTTAAATTTAACCTGGATTAACTTTTAGAGAAGATGAGTAACTATCTAGCGATCGCCACCGTCACAGCCACCCTGCAAAGGCTTTTGCAATCGGCGATCCAACTCGATCTACCAGGAGCCAAGGTTACCACCGTGCGCCCTGAAGCAAGTGGGGGTAAAACGCCAGAAGTAGGAGTGAATATTTATCTGTATCAAGCGACACCCAGTCGGGCTTGGGAGAATGCCGACTTACGCAACCGTCGCCCCAAGGGAGAATTAACTAAACAGGCCCAAGCGGCGTTGGACCTATTCTACATCATGACGTTTTACGGCAATGACATAGAGTTGGAACCCCAACGTTTGCTCGGTAGCGCTGTGCGTACCATTGTTGACAACCCGATATTCACGCCTGAGATGATTCGAGCGACGCTGAATCACTCGAGTTTTAGATATTTGGCAGATTCTACCTTGGAACAGCAAGTCGATCGGGTGACGATTGTTCCGAGCAAGATGAATACGGAGGAACTATCGAAAATTTGGTCAGTGTTATTCCAAACACCGTATGTGCTATCTTTTGCTTGCCAAGGCGGTGCAGTTTTGATTGAAGGCAACAAACACAGCCCCAGAGCCTTGCCAGTAAAGAGCGTACAATTTTATACAACGCCCAACCAGCCGATGGTTGAGGAAGCGATCTCAGAAGCGGGGGCAAATCAACCGATTGTAGCGGGTAGTATATTGATGATGCGTGGCAAGCAGTTGCAGGCCGATGGAGTACAGGTGAGAATCGGCGAGGCGAGGGTAACGCCGCAAAAGGTGAGCGAAAAAGAGCTGCAGTTGAATTTATCTTTGCTACCAGAAGAAGAAAAGCAAAGTTTGCGGGCGGGGGTACAGCAGTTGTGCGTGTTGCATCCGATCGTGAAGCTGACGCCCACTGAGCCCGATCGGGCAATAGCGTCGAATGTACTCCCTTTTGTCTTGTGTCCGCAGATTGTAGGAAAGCCAGAAGTATTGGATTTATGGGGAAACGAGGACGATCTGTATGTGGCAGAATTCCAGGTGCAAGTTGATTTAACCATTGGTAGGAACCAGCGGGTGCTATTGTTTTTGAACGAGCGATCGAATAACAATCCGGTGGGTTACATTTTTACAGCCAAACCCCGTGATGAACCTATCGACACGGTGGTGTTTCCGATTTTGGATGTGAAGGGAGGAGAATATTTGGTACGCGTGCAGATCGATGGTGCCGAGAGTCCCCTCGATGTAGAGGGGGATAGTGGGTATATGGGTCCGTGCGTCGTAATTGGGTAAACTACCCACCGCCAAGCTGAGTACAGTAGGGTACGTAGTAACAGATCGCCGCAGGCGTGCACTCGACGTATTTACGTCATCATAGGTGTTCGCGATCGGCCATCAATCTTGTTTATTCCCTCGCGCGCTTGAAAAAAGTCCAATCGAGCGATCCTCTTTGACGGTTCCGCTAACATCGTCAACCTTCTTTCAGGTGTTTGGGAGCCTTTTTCACCACACTAGACCAGGCTGGTCCTGCGCACCTTACAACTACAGATACTGTAAAAAATGATTTCTTGCGTAAGTCCTGACTAATGTTTTGGCACAATAAGTAAGCAATACTCTTAAATGAACATTAAACAAAGCAGTCAATGGCAGGATGCCAATATTAAATACCTGAGGGCATCGGTAGCAGTAATCGAGCAAATCTTATCAAGTTATATTACTGAACCGGAAAATTGCCTATTCTCATTAAAGGTAGAACAAGCTAGATTGGAACTGGCAGCGGCGTCAGTAATGCCTTTTCCATCAGCATTACAAGAACTAGCAATTGCATTCAATTTATCTGATTTCGAGCGAGAGGTACTTCTGTTATGTGCAGGCATGGAATTACAGCAAAACTTTGATTTTTTGTGCGCAGAGGCTCAGGGAAATGGACAGCTAAGTTATCCTACATTTAATCTGGCAATGTCAGCTTTAACCGCACCCCATTGGAGTGCTCTTTCTCCAGATGCTCCGTTACGTCGCTGGCAGTTAATTGAAGTTGTGCGCGGTAAAACTATAACCCATAGTGAGTTGAGAATTAACGAGCGAATTTTGCACTATTTAATAGGAGTAGATTGTTTAGATGAAGCATTTAAAGGTATTATCAAGCCAGTCTCTGCTAGCGAAGAAATGGTACGATCGCGCCACCAGCAGTTAAGCGGTTCGCACTCGACAATAGCATCTCAAATAGCAGCACTGTGGTCAAAAAACTGGGTACAGCAGCAAAATGGTTTTTCTCTGGACTCACTACCAATTACAGATTACCCATTACCAATAGTACAATTATGCGGGGCTGAAGTAGAATCTAAATTGGCGATCGCATCCACTGCCTGTGAAATCTTAGGAATTAAATTAGCCGTAATATCTACCAGAGTAATTCCGACAGTTACTGCCGAATTGAATAACTTGATTTTACTCTGGTATAGAGAAGCGAAGTTGATGCGATCTGCTTTGTTATTAGACTGCGATGAAATGGACTCAGAAGATGGAGCAAAAGAGAACGCCATCGCTCAACTGATTGTTAATATCACCAGTCCCATAATTATAATAACGCGCGATCGCCGTAAAACTACAAGGCGTCCTTTCATCACTTTTGATATCCATCCACCCACAAAACAAGAACAACGACAAATCTGGCAAAACGCTTTAAAAGAATTTGTACCTGTTCTCAACGGACAAGTAGAAGTATTAGTCGAACAATTCAACCTTAACGCCCCCACGATTTATGCTGTTTGTGAGGAAATGATTAGTCAAAACCCCGAAAAAATCGGGGCAGGTTTTACAGATAATCTTCCTTCCCCACAAACAAGTAAAATCAATCCGCCCGCTACAATCCGAAATCAATTATGGGACATCTGTCGCGCCCAATCTCGTCCCCGGTTAGATGACTTAGCTCAACGTATCTTACCCGCCGCCACTTGGGATGATTTAGTATTACCAGAAACAGAACGCCAAACCTTGCGAGAAATTGCCGCTCATGTCAGGCAACGCACCAAAGTTTACAAAGAATGGGGATTTGCAGGTAAAGGAGATCGAGGTTTAGGAATTAGCGCTTTATTTGCCGGAACCTCTGGAACTGGAAAAACTATGTCATCAGAGGTGCTAGCTGGGGAATTGCAACTCGATCTTTACCGAATTGACTTAAGTTCTGTAGTCAGCAAATATATCGGCGAAACTGAGAAAAACTTGCGCCGGGTTTTCGATGCTGCCGAAAGTGGAGCGACAATTTTGTTATTTGACGAAGCCGATGCGATTTTTGGCAAACGTTCTGATGTCAAAGATAGCCACGATCGCTATGCCAATATGGAAGTTAGCTATCTGCTACAACGCATGGAATCTTACCAAGGTTTAGCGATTTTGACAACGAATTTAAAAGATTCTTTGGATACAGCTTTTCTACGCCGGATTCGATTTGTAGTGAAATATAGTTTCCCAGATGCCAAAGATAGGGCTGAAATTTGGCGGCGAATTTTCCCAAAAAATACGCCTACAGAGGGACTGGATTGTGTCAAATTAGGGCGGCTAAACGTAGCAGGGGGGAATATCCGTAATATTGCCTTGAATGCAGCTTTTATGGCAGCAGATGCCGGGGAACCCGTGCAGATGAAACACTTGCTGATTGCGGCTCGGACTGAGTATGTGAAGTTGGAGAGAACGCTAACCGACGCGGAAATTAGGGGCTGGTTATAGGAAAGAACCTGAAAACCCTGTCGCTTTAATCCAGGGATGAAAAATCACAGGAGGCTTTAATCTGAACTTCCCCCTGTAAATATACTTACACAGGCTCAAAAGCCTCTCATCACAAAGGTTTCAGTTATTGAGTAAAAAAATGTGTCGCCATGTAGATGATTGATATCTTTTTGCGATCGGCAATTATGTTGAATCTACAACAATAGAGCGCTCACGCCTGCGTCAGCTATTGTTTATAAATGGGTACAAATTTTCAGCTCAACAGTTGCATCCTTTGTTGAGTAATAGTTTTAGGACTGTTAGTACATTTGTATGGGGGAAGTCCAAACTAGAATTAGGAAGATCTGCTGTTTTTCCCTGCTTACCATCTCTTTTGCCCAAGGCTTAGAAACATCAGCTTATTCAAAAATACTTTTCCCGTTTAAACCAGCTATTCAAAGCGGAAAAATGAACCAATAGCGTTCGATTGCTATCTCTGGCTCCTTAGAAAAGAAATAATCATTTTTCTCAGCTTTTAGATATTCCAAGTAATATCGAATCGCCTGACCTTGTTGCTGGTTGAATCCAGACATTCGTTCCATAAATTGGTGAACCTTTTGATTGGAGCGGGATAGCTCCTCAATCAGAAATTGGCTTACTTCTAACTTAATTTCGTTTGGTTGCTGCTGAATACAGCTTAAATTGATTAAGGAATCAGCCTCCACAGGAAGCGTCAAGTAATAGACACTAATCTCCGGTAAAGCATCACTTTCATCAAACTCTCGAACAACATTTGATAAATAAGCTGGAAGATAAAATCGAAATGCTTCAGGGGTCAAAAAAGCAAGTGCCGAATTTTCTCTAATTAGTGTTTCTTGAGATAATTCGCTCCAATGTTTACCCGCAAAAGTTTGCTGAATTTCTACACACTCCAAGTGGTAGCCAGTGTTATCGTAAACTAAGTTGAGATCGCCTGGATAAGGCTGTGTCTGGAAACTACTGGTGAGTTTATCTAAGACAATGGATGAGCTAATCATAATTATTGCTTGGTGATTAAGGCACAGGAACTAGGTTGCGCGGTGGAAAAACCCGACTTCCCTCAGAAATGATGATATACATCAGCAGTGCCGTTCCTGTCAGTCCTGTAATTTCTGCCATTTTTTTCATAAAGTCTGGTGACACCTCCGGCTTAGATTGGCGTGCTTTGACGCGATCGCGAACTTTCTGACATCTCACAAGCCTCTTTATTGCCTCCTCTACAGCTTGTTTATGTGTAGCATCGCCTCCTCGGAAGCATTTATTATTTATTCGTAGGCGAGCATTAATACATTTTGAGCTATTTTCAGCGCTTTCTTCTAGCTCTTCAAGTGTCTGCGATTCATTACACCTTTTCTTGCCTTTACACCATTTATCCACTTCATCTTGAAGTCGTCGGTGTTCTCCCGGCTGGCAATCTCCCGGCGGAAGCATTGGTGAAGCAGCACCAGGAGTTGCTTGGCGCTGAAGTAAATGTTTAGCAGATTTCGAGAAATTAATTGATGGGTTTTTATTCGCTACTTCTGCCTCTTCTGCTTCACAAGCAGTACATTTGGGTTGAACGCTACTATCTGCACTGCGCTGTCTAGAAGATGCGCCTGTCTGCTGTACCACATGAGTTAATTCATGTGCAGTCAGCTCATCTTTAGCAGGCAACTTCCCTGCACCGTAGTAAATATCGCTACCGTGAGCAAAAGCTTGAGCGCCTAACTCTTTGTTCATCTGAGCTGCTGCACCGTCGGTATGCACTTGGACAGAGCTAAAATCAGCACCAAAGCGGCTCCATGAAGGCCCGCACTTCATCCGATAAAGGGCTACCACCCCCCTTACTAGCACTTAGCAGGCTCTCTACATTGCCACTTGCTTGGGACTTACTCTCTGGTGCAGGCTTGGTTTGCACTTCCTCTTCCTTGTTTTCCTTTAGGGTAGTTTCCCGTTGGATGTTACCCGCCAGAGGTTTGGTTTGCACTTCCTCTTCCTTGTTTTCCTCTGGGACAGTTTCCCGTTGCACCAGCGGAGCGATCGAAGCTGCCAGAGGTTTAGCTTGCACTTCCTCTTCTTTATTTTCCTCTGGTGCTATTTCTCGTTGAATTGGCTGCTCGCTTTCCGGTGCAGGCATCGTCATGATTTTATTTGCCATCGCATCGGCTTCCTGCTCGTACTTATCCCCAGGCGCACCAACTGAAAGCTTTGCCTGTACTCCTGCTCGACTTTGAACTTCTACTGTTACCCTACTTCCGTCAACGTTACGGCGTTTTGTCTGCACTGAAGGCGTCTGCTTTGGCGCTGGCGCATCGTATATTGCATCGGTGAAAGGTTACTGCCGAGATGAACTTTTTTGCACCAGCAAGGAAGAATTCGATTGAGATTCTTTCTGCGCCCATTGCCTGTTCCTACCCAGCTCCTTCTCCTAGCCTATATTTGAAAAATTTATTTTATTTTGCCATGATTTTTGCAACCAGAAGCTAGCACAAAATAAAATTTAAACTGGACTTCCCCATAAAACTGTACTAACAGTCCTAAAACTCTTACTCAAGAAAGGATGCAACTGTTGAGCTGAAAGTTTGTACCCATTGAGCGGCAATAGCTGACGCAGGCGCGAGCGCTCTATTGTTGTAGATTCAACATAATTGCCGATCGCAAAGAGATATCAATCATCTACATGGCTACACAATTTTTTACTCAATAACTGAAACCTTTGTGATGAGAGGCTTTTGAGCCGGTGTAAGTATATTTACAGGGGGAAGTTCAGTTTAATCTGCGAGTCAAATCACAGAGCCGAGCCAAATTGTAAACTTTCTTTAGTTTGGAGCTAATTTTATATCGAAAAAGAGATGAGGCTCGCACTCTACGCAAACATCAATCCGGTTTGGGTGGCAATTCAATTGGCGACAGTGTATCTGCATTAGAAGGTGATGGTGAAGCACCTCCGGGTGCAGTTCCTCCAGGTATAGCGCCTCCGGGTGCAGTTCCTCCAGGTGTAGCACCTCCGGGTGCAGTTCCTCCAGGTGAAGCATCTCCGGGTGCAGTTCCTCCGGGTGAAGCACCTCCGGGTGTAGTTTCTCCGGGTGTAGATGTTTGGGGTTGAGTTAAGCCCCTGGGTTCAACAGTATCGATGACCACTGATTGCGTTTTTTGTTCGCCAGCTTTATTAGTTACTCTCAACGTAATCGTGATGTTGCTAGGAGGTTTATCCAGCCTCAAACTTTTAGCACCTTCGGGTTTTTGAACTTCTCCCAAGGGCAGTAATTCAACTTTAATATCTTCCCCATCTTCTACTTTCCAAGAGGCAATAATATCAACTGGTTTTCTGTCTTTATTAATTTCATAAATGTACTTAGCCTTTTCACTAACATCCCGACCATTGACTCGAAAATAAACAATCTTGACAGGGGTAGCTGGTTTCGGCGGGATTGGTTTAATTTTAACAAGTGGCGTATTTTTAGTAATCTCGGTGGCTCCCTCAGCTTGCTTAGGAATTACGCTCAGTTTAAACGTGTAATCACCCGCTTCTTTTGCACCCGTCGGCAGATTTTGGCAAATCAAATAAGTGGTTAAAGCACAAAATTTTCTTAATTCTAGTGGCAAGCTATTATTAATATTATAAGTTTTTAATTTACTGTTAAGCGAACCATCAGCAGCTAGGCTTGCTAGCCTTAATTCTCTAATTTGATTGGCATCACCAATTTTAAAATTTAGTAATATTTCTTCCTTTTTAGCAGCTTCATAAAATGGTTTAGTGGATAAAATTTCAGTAATGTTTGGTACGGGTAACGATTTAACTGTAATGCTATCCGTTTCTTGAGTATCAGAAGGTTGATTAGAATTTTGCATGGAAAACACTTGTAATTTGTAAGTATAGTTTCCTGCTGTAGTAGGTAGAACGCGGATATTTTCACATATAACCATATCTAAGTTATTGGCAGAGCCAGTTTTTACAGGACTATTCGGCTGAGTAATTAAAGGACTTGAGGTTTGAATTCTACACTGATTTAACGGCACAGTATTTTGAACTGCTGAACCATCACTTCCTTGTTGAATGATTCTCAGTTCTTTGATTTGGCTTGGGTAACTGAGACGCCAGTTTAAAAACACGGGTTCTTTATATTCATAGTTAAGTTTGTTAGGTAAAACTTTGTCAATAATTTTTGGGATAGGCGAAGGTTCAATAGTAACGGTATCGGTTTGTTTTGTATCTGAAGGTTGGGTAACATTTTGCTTGGAGACTACTTCGAGTTTGAAAGTATAATCTCCAGGTTGAGTAACATTTATAGCTACGCCTCGACAAACTAAAAATTCTTGCCCTTTGATTTTTTCTATGTTGTTAGGCTTCGCTTGCATTCCTTGAGTAGGTGAGTTTTGAGGATTGCAGTAAATGAATGTTTTCTTGACAGGCGAACTGTTATTAATTTGCTGAGTTACAATTAAGTTTTGTATTTGCTGGGGGTTGCTAATTCTCCAATTTAGAAGTAATTGATCTCCGAGAATGTCTCGGGAAATTGACCTGCTAGATGAAAATTGAATAATTTTTGGCGTATCGATTGGTTCAATTGTAATGGTATCGGTTTCTCGAGTATCAGAAGGTTTATTTTGACCTTGGGGATAAACTTCGACTTTGAAGGTATACTGGCCTGCTTGTTTGGTTTCTGTGGGTAAATTTTTGCAGTTAAGCTGATTGTCACTCTCCTGGCAAAATTGCAATAATTCGTTATAGCCGTAACTCTTAACATTACCATTTCCTTCGCGACTTTGGGGAATAATTTTTACCATGGAGAGTTTGCTGCTATTTTGAAATTTCCTGTTTTTAAACTCCCAACCGCGCCAGTTAGTCAGGGTTAAGTTTAAATTAACTGGTTTGGCTGCTAATTCTTGATAAACTTTTGTGACTGGTTCTACTCGGTTGATTTTGGGCTGAATGAAAGCTTTCTGCCAAAATAGAAATGCACCAACTGAAATCAATCCCAATAACAGCAATAGCAATAGTAAAATAGGTAGCCAAACTTGCCACCAAGGACGCGGTTCCCAGATTAAAGTTCCTTGGGGTAATTCTTTGGGAAGTGCTGAAGGTTTGGGAGTTTCGGGGAGGAGTAAAACGCGGTTATTTTCAAGTTGGATGTCAAAATTAAATTCTAGTGCTTTTCCCCATAAAGGACGCCGCCACCACTTGCGAGGTTGTAGTTTAAACGGGATATTGGTAGTAGATATTGGTGGCAGGAGTGCGGCAGGAAATTCGGGGGTATAGCTAAAAAGCCGATCGCGGTCGCTGGCGGCGATCGCAATTTCACGAGTAATATTACCTTGGTTGGTTAACTTTAGTTCAAATATTCCCTCCTGCGTCGGTATTCTAAGCAAAAGCGGATGCAGTTCGACATCCAATGTTTCATTCGCAAGAAGTTGCAAATACACCACATCCAGCAAAACTAAATCTTCTCGGTTGCTGGAGATTAAGCGGATAGTAGGAAAGTAATTGCCAGCAATAGTATATTGGGGTGGATGCAAAATTAGAGTAATTTCGCCTGTGTTCCCTGGGTTGAGTTGTAACCCATCGGTTTCTTGCACTAAACCAGCCGTTTCAATGTTATTCTCGGGATAGCGGATGCTATACCAATCGTTGCTTAATTCGGGACAAATTAAATAAAAGCGATCGACTCTTCTAGAACGATTTTCTACTGTAACTTTGACTTCTAACTTTTCTCCAAATGGAAGAAGGTAAGGGTTAGTTGAATTGGTTAATGGCTGCACGGTAAATCCTGGTTCCGTGTCTGCTTCTGCATCCCGTTCGGAACGCAATACCCGTAGTTGCTGAGGACGACGAAAGAGTTTGTCTGGGTATTGAGCGGGAGCCTCGATCAAAATGTCATACTTGTATAAATCGACGTTTGCTTGTGCGGGAACTTCAAAGGATAAAGTGACTTCGCACTCACCTTTTGGCTCTAATCTTAGCGGATTTGGTCTACTGAAAGTACACCAACTTAGCAAAGGTTCGGATTTAGCATCTCCCACGGCAATCCAAATATCAATATCTGCATTTTTTTCGCCCAAATTTTTGACAGTTATGTCACGTTTAGCAGTAAATCCTCTAATCACTTGATTCGCTTCTACGGAAAAAATGTCTTCGATGAATAGAGGGTTATTGACACTTTGCATTGTTATTTTCGTCACTCCCATTAACACGATATAATTTTACTCGATTTTTATCATCGCCGGTTAAGATAAACAAGTTATCATCTAATGCTTTAATGTCAACGCTGTTGATTCTAATACCCGGAAAATCGGCGATGATTTTTCCGTCTTGGTATTGAGGCGATCGCTTGCGGTTCTCTAAAGGCCAAAGTACCACTCGTCCATCATCTCCTCCACTGACTAGGTAGCAACCATTTTGGCTTAAAGCAGCAGATCGAACGGGTTGGTTATCCTGACCTTGATGCCACCGATCAATAATAGCATTGTCGCAATCTAAGGGAATAACTACATTTCCCAAGCCATCAGTTTTGAAGGGGCTGAAATAGCCGTATTCTGCAATCGCAGCAGAAGTAATATTAATGCACTGGCGAATTTTATTCATGTCCCATAAACTAATATATCCTTGGTTATCAGAGGAAGCTAATAAATTTTGACTGTCGGCGAGCGCTAAACTATTAATGTATTGATTTTGACCTGCGATTGGAGAAAACTTTTTATCTTTTTTCCCCTTTGACGAGAAATATTCGAGTTCGTAAATTTCGCCGTTCAACCAGTTCCACAAGGATAATTTATTGTACCGTCCGGCGATCACAGCTAGGGCATTAGGTTGTTTTTCCCGAATTTCGCTGATAGCCAGCGCATAAATAGTAAAGCGACTATTAGCAGTTTGAGGTTGCTTTTTTGGGGATTCTAGATCCCACTTACGCACAACTCCACTCCCGTGACCGCTGAACAAATAACCAGAATCTTTGGTAAAATCGAGAGCAAAAACGCGGTCTGTTCCCTGATAAATAGACCGTGGCTCTGTCTTTAATAATATATTCCAAAGTTTAATATCACCACTTTCTAATCCGGAGGCAATTATATAATCTTCTCGGGGACTTTGGTGAATAACGCGCACGGATTTTTCGGTTTTTTCGGCAATAAAACCTTCATATTTAAGTCGGCGCCTATCTAGTTGCCAAGAACTTCGATCTACTTGCCAAAGCCGAATAGTTTGGTCGCTGGAACCGCTAACAACTAAGCTGCTATTGCCAATTAAACGGACGGAATTGACAGAACCTTTATGATAATCCTGGGGATTTAGATACCACAATAGCCAAAGTAGCAACAGCAGTAAAAGTCCCCCCAATAATTGCAGCCAAAATGGAATGATCGGTAAAATTTGCAGTTCTAAAACTTGGCTGCTAGGATTTGAACTAATTTGTGGATCGGATTGGGCTGTATTAGGATTAATTAAAATTGGCGATACTTCAAATAATAGCCGTCGTTTTAACCACCACCAAGGTCGTCGCTTTTTCGCCACTAAATACATTGTTTTGGCTTCACCGGGAGCAAGTTCTATTGGTTCAGGGATCTTTAAACCGCATTGCTGTATATCTTGTGCGGAAATTTGTAGGTGGATTTCTTGAGGTAAATTGCTGTTGTTAGCAAATTTCAATTCGTAAGTGGCCACTTTAGATTGTTTTTTAGCACCTTTGATTTTTAGAACCGGAATTTTTTGCACTTTATTTTTGCAAATAAAATCTACATTTCCTTGTGGTAAAAGTTCTAAAACTCCTTTTTCGTGGGGGTTACGGTTGCTAGTGTTGGATTTTGCCTCAATAGCGAAATCATATTTTCGGCTGAGAGTTCGAGTATTTTCTTCAGCCTGACACCAGAAACTTGTTTGTTGGTAGTCTCCCGCATCTATTTGCAATGTTTGTTGGGTTCCTTGAGTTATCCATTCGGGTTTTAAGCCAGATATTTTTAGTTGTACCTCCGTAGCTTTTTGGCTGAGATTATAAACTATAACTGGAATTTCTATTTCTTCCCCCGGCAAAACTTTGAAGTCTTTAATTGGTAGATATAGCCTTAAAGGTTTACGTGCTTTCTCAACAATTAAATTAATTTTTTGACTAATAGATAAATTGGGGAATTCGACCGAAAATACTCTTAAAGTTAGTTCGATCGTTGCATCATAAACGGGGATGGGCGGTTTGGTGATAATAACGTGAAAAGTGGTGCGGTCGCCAGGGGGTTTTTTAGCAGAAACTTCGGGTTCTAGGTTGTACCATTTAACATTGGATTCTGCATCGGCTCCAATTGCTAGTAGCTCGATGTAAAAGCTGGCGAACTTGTTGCTTTCATTGACGACAGTTACCTCGAATTTATTCTCATCATTAGCAGTTTGATCGCCAGATTCAATGACGAGATCTGGGATTAATCTGATTTCCCGTTTGGAAACAATAGCTTTAACAAGATTTGGCACTTTTTGCTCTCCCCATATAATTGATAATCATATCCTGTCCAGTAGCTTGGCTAGTGCAAGTGTTTTTTACACTGGACGGGCGGGATAACCCCCACAACATTTGAAACTAACTCAAGAGATAAATAAACCCGCCCCCCCTAAGTGCATCATTAATAAATGTTTATTGTATCAACTGCATAATCTGACGCCGACGTAGGGCAAAATGCAGGATGTTAATTCCTAACTCTTGAGCTGTACGGATGTCATTTCGATTTAGTAATTCGTCATCTAATCCCCAAGCATTTGACAAAGTGCCGGTGACTAAAATAATTCCACCTCCTTGCCAAATTTCCATGGGCGATTGATTAATAGTTGGTAGAGTAGCAAACAAAAAAGGTTGGGTTTTAAGGGGATGATTGCGACTCAATTCTTGCCAAGATTGCCAATTAGTTTCTAGCTCTTGGGTAATGATGTTGTTGATACTCTCGACTAGGAAGTCGTTATTAGTTGGAGAATCAATTAAAATGATACCACCCGTTTTTAAATAAGTCTTTAGCGTGTCAATTTCTGTTTCATCTAGTTCAACTATTTGCCAATCGGCGAGATAAACCAAATCATAAGGAGCGACAGATTGGGGCGTTTGCAAGCTAGCTTGTCCGATTTCTGTTTCTGCTTGCAAATTCGGGTAAAGTGCGGCGACTGATTGGATTAAAAAAGAAAGATTTTCTCGGTAGCGATCGCTCAAATTTAGCCGAGCAGTATTGTACAGGTCATCTGTCTCTTTTTGTTTCATATTAGCCACTTTTATTACTGCTTGAGGTCTGGCTTTGGCTTGGATGCGGTAGCGTAAATCTAACTGATTAAATGAGGGAAATAAAACATCCGTTGGGTTTTCTAGTTTAACTAGACCTGGTTGCAATTTAATTCGACACAATTCTATTTCTTTGGCAGTGGGAGGCTGAATTTTTTCGTCAAATCGCAGCCATTCTCGTAACGTTTCAGTATTTTGCTGTTGTTCGGGATTGTCAGGTTCTACATAACTAACTACCAAGTAAACGGTCAGAGTTCCAGTTACAGGCGCTTCGGTTTTAATTCGATATGTTCGGTCAATAGCTTCGTTAACAACGATCGGATTTCCTTCTACATCAATCGCAATTCCTGGTTGAATTTCTAACCAACGTCGATCGCGAAATTTTGCTGCAATTTCAGGAGGTGGAGCAATTAATCTTACTCCCAATCCACAAACAATTCCCGGCTGATTGAGCGATTGATAGTGAACGTTTTGGCGGCGGCGGTGGTAATCGTGCGCCAAGAGCCACCGTTGCCTATTCATCATCAAGCCGTCATAAATATGAAGGCGTTCAAAAGGATCGATCGGCGGTAGTGGAAAAAATTGATGAGTCATACAATTTTAGATTTTAGATTTTGGATTGGAGACTGGATAAACGCTCTTGAGTGACCAATTACCAATTAGCAACGCTTTTGACTCCCATCCGGCATGATTGTACCACAAAAATTAGTATTAGTACTTAAGTTAGTTCCACTTAAAGTTGCTCCTTTTAAATTGGCATTACTTAAGTTAGCGCCTCTTAAGTCAGCACCCCTCAAGTCTGCCCCGCTTAAGTTGACACCGCTTAAATCGGCATTAATCAGATTAGCCTTTGTTAAATTTACTTTTCTAAGTTGGGCTGTTGTTAAGATAGCTTGTTGTAAATTAATTGCATTTAACTCAGCGCTAATTAAATTAGCACCGTTTAAACTCAGGTTATCAAAATTGCTTCTGCTCAGCTTAATTTTTCTGATGTTAAGTTCTCTAAAATTTACGCCTCTGAGGTTAGCACCAGGAAAATTATTGTGGCTCAAGTAAATATCTCTAAGGGTTACATTAAATAAGCTGGCGCTGTTTAAGTTGGCTCTATTTAAGTTAATTCCAGTCAAGTCCCCTTCTCTGAAATTGGCAAAAATTAGGTTTGTATTACTCAGATTGGCGTCGCGCAAGTTAGCGCTATTGAGATTAGCTTGATGGAGATTGGCTTGACTGAGGTTGGTTTTGCTGAGGTTGGCTTGACTGAGGTTGGCCCTAGTGAGGTTAGCATTAGTGAGATTGGCATTTGTAAGCTCGGCAATAAACAAGTCTGCTCGCAATAAGTTGGCATTACTTAAGTTAGTATTCTGCAAGTTAGTGCCGCTGAGGTTAGTACCGATTAAATTGGCATTTTCTAGATTAATTTCACTAAGATTTAGGTTGCTCAAGTTCGCACCTTCTAAATCGGCTCCCCGCAGATCTCGACCGCTGATGGACTGATTCGCAATTTCCCAGACAATACGCCACTTGGTATCAATTTCTGTTTCGTCGTTAAGTTTAGCATCTCTAAAATTTGTTCCTCTAAGATCGGCGTTTCTTAAATTAGTACCCCTGAGGTTGGCACCGCGCAGGTTAGCATTGCTCAAGTTGGCATTTCTCAGATAAGCACCACTTAAGTCAGCATTACTCAAGTTGGCGTTTCTCAGATTGGCGTTTCTCAGATTGGCTTGGTGCAGGTAGATGTTTGGCAGGTTGGCGTTGCTGAGGTTACATCCCGCACAGTTTCTAGTTTCCCGCAACCGTTGCACCGCTGAGGTATCTTGCGATCGCGCTTCTGTTCCTACTCCCAACAGGTACAGCCCAGCAATCGCCGTTAACCAGTGGGTCAAAATTTTGCTTCTCATCATTTTAGCTAGCATTAGTAAAATTCATTCATAGACGCATACACTCTATATGTATGATAACTACTGCGCACCTTACTACTATAGGTTGTGTATCAAGCTACTTTTTGCCTAAGTCGTGTCATTGTTAAAAAATGTATTACTTTATCGGGAAAATTTAAATCTGCTATAAATTAGTTTAACTGCGCTTGAAAAATTTTTCTCAGTTTATGTATTTGGCTGGGATATTATATGTTTAAAATATCTCCTGAACAACTGCAATTCCTAGCTTTCGCTGTTAAAAATCGAATAAGTATAGCCCTTGAGGGCCGTACCTCATGCAGGTTTATTTCTGTAGTGGCAGCATTAATGCTGCCACTACAGACACAAAGTCTTTCGGCTGAGCTTCAATCATTGGCAATGGGGGATAACCCCGCTCACTTGAGCGATCGACTGCTATCTCAAGCAGGATCAGACAACTTTGGCTTAAAAGATTTTAAGTTCTGGGTTGCCCAGTGTCAGGTATTAGAAAGCGAGCAGAACTATGCGGAAGCACTGGCAGCTTGCGAACGAGCGATCGCCCTGAAACCAAACAGCAAAAACCGCCAGATTTGGTCTAGTCGCAGCAATGCCCTTTTACAGTTAAAACGATATGCCGAAGCGGTAAATTCTTATGATTTTTTACTGCGGTTTGACGCCAAAAATTCTCAGGCTTGGACTCGTCGTGGAGAAGCATTATATGAATTGGGTAAGTATGATGAAGCGATCGCATCCCAGGAAAAAGCATTGCGAGTAAATGGAAATTGGGGCAATGGAACACCAGCGAATGCCTGGTATCATAGAGGTTTAGCGCAAAGAAAGTTAGGGGAAAATGAAACAGCCCTGGCATCGTTCGAGCGAGCTTTAAGTATTAATGCAGATGATGCGATCGCCCAAGTGGAACGCTGCAGCACTCTATCAGATTTAGGGAGACAGGAAGAAGCACTCGCGGCTTGCGATCGCGCGATAGATGCGCTACCAGCACCAGCTTTTACCAACCGCGCTATAGCGCAACAAAGGGCCGGAAAAATATTAGACGCGATCGCATCTTACGAAAAAGCTTTAGCGATTAATCCTAACGATGCTACTGTATGGACGCACCAAGGAATTCTATTAGAAAAATTAGGGCAGAATGAAAAAGCACTGACTTCTTATAACAAAGCCATTCAAATTAATCCTAAATCTGCTTTCGCTCAAGTCAATCGCTGCGCCACGCTCAATCGATTAGCTAACTACAAAGAAGCACTAGCAGCCTGCAATACTGCAATCAATGGAGATGGCAGTTGGGGAGATAAAAATCCCGCTTATGCCTGGAATCAACATAGTAGTGCGTCGCTCGGACTGGGCCAATACCAAGAAGCGCTGAATTCCGCTGAACGAGCTATTGATATTAATGCAAATATGGCCGAAGCTTGGAACAACAAAGGAGTCAGTTTGTGGCATTTACAAAAGTATCAAGACGCCCTAGTTGCCCTACAAAAATCAATAGAAATTAATCCTAACTACACTCAAGCCTGGTTCAACACTGGCAGAATATTCAGTACGTTAAGACAAAATAGTTTGGCAATCCAAGCTTACGAAAAAGCTTTTGACAGCGAGATTAATTTTAATGCTAATTTAACTTGTAATAAAATTTTGTATGACCGAGAAAATTTAGGAATGTGGCTATTGAAAGAATACGAAAATGTTTTAAAATCAGCAAAAAGCTACTGTGCTGATGTTTTAGCAAACAAAAGCGTAGCATTATGGCAGTTGAGCGATTACCAAAACGCCCTAAATTCCGCAAACCTTAGCATTGAACTTAACCCTAAATCCTTTGAAGCGTGGTACAATCTAGCTATAGTGTTAGTAACTTTGAAACAGTATAATCGAGCATTATATGCCTACGAAAAAGCTAGCAGCATCAGACCCAACAACTTTTATGTTTTGACTGGTAAAGGTGTAGCCTTAGAAGGAGTGGGGCGATATCAAGAAGCTCTCGAAGCCTTTGAAGCCGCTTTAAACATTAATCCCAATTACGAGCTAGCTCAGCAACAACGAGATTTGTTATTAGAAAAATTCAAGCTCCCAATTTGATCCAATCTGTTAGGAACCCCGCTTATGCCTAATCAAAACTCACTGCAAACAGAATTTAAATTTAGCCTCCCTAGAGGCTTAGTAGATGACCAGGGAAAAGTTCACTCCCAAGGATTTATGCGCCTTGCCACTGCCAAAGATGAAATTTCTGTTCAAAAAAACCGTTTAGTACAGGATAATCCAGCTTATGGATTTTTAGTGATGCTTTCCCTCGTAATTACCAATTTGGGCGATTTAGTTGAAGTAACGCCTGATTTGTTAGAGAATCTTTTTACCTACGATCTTGCCTATTTAAGAGAGTTTTATAACCGAATAAATCAACAGGGTATTGCATCTCTTCCTGTTAAATGTCCCAAATGCAGTAACGACTTTAATGTGGAGCTTGAACTATCGGGGGAGTCCTTCGCTACCCCCTAGACCAAGTGTATGAGGAGGTAGCCTGCATCGCATTTCATTTCCACTGGTCTTTAGAAGACATTTTGAATTTAGAACATACTAATCGCCGGCTTTGGGTAAGGCAAATCGGTTTATTGAACCCGAAGGCTTGAACGGGAGCCTGATAGAAACCATTTGATATCTTGCGATTGCTCATAGCAGTTGCTCGGCTCGAAAAGCTCTTTTTGGAGGTAGTTCGGTTTAAAGGACCGCACTCGATTGGTTTTCTTGTTGGTTGTCCTCTCGCTAATGCTTTGGAGATAAAATTACCAGAAAAATACCTAAAGCCACCCTGTCGTATTCTAGTAACCTCATGGCAAAAACATCGATAATTTTAAATGGCTCTACCGAACCTAGTATGTAAAAAAGTTCACCGGGTGACAACGCCGTCACAACGTCCGTATCATCAGGGACATAGCCCTCAAACCCCTCTGAAAAAATGGTAGCTTGTTCCGTCTTATTGCCATTAATTCCTCAATCATTTTTTCACAACCTTCTATTCCTACTACCCAATAATGACCATACAATCCCATCCAAAAACTACTATGTCGGCGTATAGTTCGCTTTGCTTCTTTGAGGCGGTCCACATATTTTTGAATACCGAGCTTTTGAATTTTTTTTCCTTGTAAAGTGGCGCAAATGTAAGCTAAAGCTATCAATAAAATTAAAGTTTTCAAGCGCTCAGTCGAAGCGTGACTTTTTTCAAGATTATAGCCTCCCGTTTTACAATTTTTGAACATAGCTTCTCTGCCACTGGGACATTGAAATGTGGCGACAGCTTCTTTCAGAGTTCCTAAATTTGTGAGCAGATACCAACCTTCGTCTTCCCTATGACCTCTATATCGACGCTGCCAATAACCTGCAATATCAAATAAGCCAAACCCTTTTTGCTTGGTAACTTGAACATCCTTTAAATAAAAGCTAGTACCAGGCATTAAACCTAAATCACTTAACCGTTTAAAATTTTATCCTGATTCAATATATCGCCCCTTTTGTATTCTTAAAACAAACCTTACATTCTTTTCGCTTAACCATTTGGCAAGTTTGACGCTACCAAATTCCCGCTCTCCTATGAGCACGAATTTATATTTGTTGATCAGCCGGAAAATGGGTTGAATTAATTTTTTTTTCTCTCCGATATTACTGCACCCTTTTTTGGGTAAAATCTGCCAGTACAATGGTAAAGCTCTTTGCTGCCAAATTAGGCAGATGAAAAATATATTTCGGTCACGCCACTGCGTCCTATCAATAGCAATTATTAAGTATTTTTGTTTGTTGAATAGAGTCCTTAAAATGTATTTAATCAGAGGGAACCACAATTTTTCAATATTCAGAGTCGGTAATTTGAAAAATCTTTGAATGGCGCGTCTTCTACTCTCAAATGCGATCGGGTATGGCATGACTGTTGGCAGGGATTCAATACTTACTTGTTTATGTGCTTGCAGCAGAAAAACTCTAATTTGCAGAGTTAAGTATTCCGCTTTTTTTAGTTGTCTTTGGAAACAATTTTGGTAAAATGGAGGTAACATTGTATATATATGGGGTTGCTTATAAAAATTGACCCCATTTTTTTTTACCATAAATCGGTCTAACCTTTGTTAGCTATGGGTCAAGACGGGGTTGTCACCCCCTGACGTAAAAAAGTTAATAATTTTTATAAAAATTAACTATAAATTATAAAATTTAGGTGCTGGCAAAGCAAGTATATATTGACTTACAGGTATTTTGGGGATCTAATAAAGTTAGAGCTTACAGAAATTAAAATAAAAATTATACTTATGGCCTCGAATCCTCAACTTCATCTAATGACCAAACTCCTTAATATTGAGGGAGTGACCGTCAAAAGTTATCTGATTATTGAAAATATAGGAATCACGATTTACTTAGATAATAACAAAAAAAAAGCCCTTGGCCCCGACTGTGGGAAGAAAACTGATAAACTCCATCAAAATCATTATTATGTAGTGAGGGATTTGCCGTTGGGAGAGCAAAAAGTATATTTACAAGTAAATCGCCGTCAAATGAGGTGTGAAGGTTGCCCAAAAAAAATTAGTGAAGACTTAGAATTTGTTAAAAAAACTAGAACTTATACAGAGAGGTTGAAAAAAAAGATTTTGTCAGAATTATTAGAAAGCGATCTGAAAAATGTGGCTCAAAGGAATGGAGTCAGCGAACAAGAAATAGAAACCATGTTAAAAGAATGGGTCAAGGAATTGAGCGGACAAAAACCATCTGGATTAAAAAGGCTAGGAATTGATGAAATTGCTGTCGTTAAAGGACAGAAAAATTATTGTGTAGTTTTAGTAGATATCTATAAAAAAATTATAGTAGAAATTATCAAAAACCGAACTCAAGTGGAACTCAAAAAATACCTAGAAGCCTGGGGAGAAGAGGTTTTAGAACAAATAGAAGCCTGCAGTATAGATATGTGGAAGCCTTATAAAAATGTCTCAGAAGCTTTAATGCCACAAGCAGAAGTTGTGGTCGATAGATTTCATGTTATGAAGCAAGTAAATGAAGAATTAGATGGAGCTAGAAAAAAAATTAATAAAGCAGCCGTTGCCTTAAAAAAAAATCGAAAAAAGCGCAAATACTCTCCGCAATAAAAAAGTAAATGTGTCTTACTAAAAAATGAAGATTACCTCACTGAAATCGAAAAATATCAGTTATAATCAGTCAAAAAAGTGGCTCCTACATAACACAAAATGCATCAATTAAAAGAAGAGTTTATCCAAATTTTTGAATCCCCAAAAGATTTGGTAGAAGGATTATTTAGTTGAAGTGATTGGTTAAAGGATGCAATTTCCGTTTTCCCCAAAAGCTGTAGGACAATTATTAGGTGGATTGGACAAATTATTGCGTATTTTGATCGGAGGACTACTCAAGGAGTTGTGGAAGGAATTAATAACAAATTAAAGCTCATCAAAAGAAAAGCCTATGGGTTGAGAAATTTTGACAACTTTATTCTGAGGAGCTTCTTACATTGGCATTTTGCTAGTTAGTTTTACATACTAGGTTCGGTAGAACCTAAAAAACAAAATACAAATGTCAAAGTTGCGGTCGCCAATTTGTGGAAACTCCGACAAACAAAGTAATTAGCTCACAAACAAAAGATTTAATCGATCGACTTCTTTTGGAGAAGATATCTTTGGCTGGTATAGCTAGAAGCACGGGTGTTTCTCAAAAATGGTTACAGGATTACGTAAATAATAAATATGCCTCAATCGAACGCACAGGAAAGGTTAAACCTAAAAAAAAAGTCAGATTGAATGTTGAATGTGATGAACTGTGGTCATTTGTAGATTGCCCAGAAAATAAGCAATGGGTATGGTTAGCAATGGATAGAGAAACCAGAGAAATTATTGGTGTTTATATTGGCTATCGTAGCGAAGAAGGAGCAAAACAATTATGGAAGTCTCTACCTCCTGTATATCGACAATGTGCTGTTTGCTATACAGATTTTTGGCAGGCTTATGCTTGTATTTTTCCTTCGCTACGCCATCAGCCAGTTGGTAAAGACAGTGGAAAAACTAATCACATTGAAAGATTTAATAAGAGTTGGCGCCAACGTGTTTCTCGCATCGTAAGAAAGACTCTTTCATTTTCTAAAAAGTTAGAAAACTATATTGGTGCTATTTGGTATTTTATTCATTATTACAACTATGTTTTTAGCCAATGAATATCTAATCACTACATATTTATCACTACCCTCTTTATAAGCTTCATACTGAGTGCGGTCGCGTTAACTTAAATTTATCCTCAAAGCTTTGCTAGGTAAGGCTTTAAGATTATTTACAGATGCTTGGGCTGTTGAGCAACTTGCTCAACTGGGGGTAATTGCCTTGAAATCCCAGCCAGCTCTGGTTTAGGAAACCGGAAAACTAAAAATTTAGGACACTAAGTACGGAAGAGTCGAATAATTAGGTATTATCCCTCACTGAGGGACGTAATGTAAGGTAGCTTTTAAGTTTTGGGCGTTCGGCAACTCAAATATAAACTTATGTAACGATTTACCGCAATTCGCATAAAAACCTCAGGGTACTCCCAATAGATAGTTGAGGGCGTATTAAACCAATTATTTTTCGGGGTAACATGACTAAACTTGACATCGGGGCATTGACTGGCAGCACAAGCTACACCGGTAGTTTAGACAGTACAAATATCACGGTCAAATCGCTGCTATATTCTCAATTTTAATGAAAATTTGTAAATTTTTATTACAAAAGAGACGATTGGAGTAAAAAGTAAGGCTTCGCTTAAGCAGACAGATTGTAGGTCTCAGTTGCAGACGATCGAGAGACTAGGTAGCTAGTAGGGCGTAAAAGCGAGGCCTAAGGCTGGCTACGCCTACGCGCATTCCTGCTAGTTGCTTTTTATAAACCTAAGTTTATTTATCGGGGTGCAAATGTCTAATATTGAAATTGGTAGTCTCAAAGATAACTATTTCCATATCGGTTCCACTGGTAAAACAGAGCCTACAGATACGTATTTTTTCAGTCTCCCCACTATGGGTAGTGCCCGAATCTCTGCGGTCGGTTTTAGCGGTGATATCAATATGGAACTGCGGGAAAAAGAAGGGAGGCTAATCAAAAGTATTTCAACTAGCGACAAAAATCCGGTAATTATTAGCATCGATAATTTAGAGGTGGCGGACTATATTTTAAATGTTTCTCCGGTTTCCGGCAACACAAACTATCAAGTCAGTCTAACTCCAGATGGTAAAGTCGATCCGTTAACGGGCATGGGGGTTGAGGCTGGGTTTTTTACCCCCGATCAAAAAGGTGAAGTCGGCTTTGATTTGCTCCACGATGGCGGTAGATATAAAGGTGAAGTAGCTATTTTCAGTCTCGATGGTATGGAGGAATTCACTTCAGATTCTCAAGAATTTATTAAGGAAGCTTCAAAGCGAGCGCTGAGTGATTCTGTATTAGGTCATATCGTGATTTCTGAATCGACAGAGGGTGCAAATCCTGAATTTAGGGGCAGTTTGGGAGACGAAAATTATAATAATGAGCCCTATAAGGGCATCAAGACATTTACCATGATTCCCGGAAAGGCTTTTGCTGTGATGTTGGTGCCAAATGGTAAGGTGCAAGAGGTTTTTGACAATCCTGACATTGGTGGAGATAAGCATCCGCTGTTTTCATTATCTAGCAGCAACCCAAATGATGCCTGGCTGTACGGTCAAATAGCAGATATTACTGGTGCTGGCCAGGCATTTCCCATAGAAAATCAACGGGTTGATGTGGGTTCAGATAGGGACTATGAGGATATCATTTTTAAGTTGACGGGTGCGACAGGTAAAGCGGTTTTGCTGAAAGAAGTCATCGATCCAGCTAAGGATTGGACTACTTCTGAAGGTGGGAATAAATTAATCGATTTTCTCACATTAAATCCCGCCAAAGATACAGCCCCGCACGATTTACAATTTGAGTTAGAATTAAATTCTACAATAGGTGAAGCGATTGAGTTGAAAAGTGGAAAAGTGGCGGATACTAATGGAGTAATTGATATAGCCCGAATAGATTTATCCCTGCGAAGAGAAGGGGGTCAGTGGACTAATTTAGAAGATGCGGCGAATTTTATAGCCGATAGTCAGGGCTTTGCAACTTTTAGTTATTCTCTACCTGCTTTAGCGATAGGGACTTATGAATTAAAGGCGATCGCCTACGATCGAGAAGGCGCTACTAGCAATACGGTACTCAAAAGCTTTACGGTAAACGAGGCTACAGTTACATCAACTTCGACACCGACTCCAACTCCGACACCGACTCCAATACCAACGCCGATTAACCGATCGCCAGAAAATTCGCAATTTAGCCTATCAACTACTTATAAACCAAACGAGGCCATTCAGTTAACAAATGCTAAAGTTTTTGATACCAATGGAGCCCATAATTTAGAAAAAGTAGATTTTGGGTTGCAGGAAGAGGGGGGAGAATGGACAGATATTAGTGACGCTACTACTTTCATTCCTGACAGTTTAGACAATCGTTGGGCAACTTTTGATTACACTTTGAATGGGTTGACAGCGGGTAAAGACCAGTTGAAGGCGAGCGCCTACGACCGAGCAGGTGCAGCCAGCAATGAAGTGCTAGGCAATTTGTTTGTTAATACTGCACCAGGCGATTTACAATTTAGAATTTTACCTCTATATACCAAGGGTGAAAAAATTAGCTTTAGTGGCGCTAAGGTTTTTGATAGTGAAGGAGTCAGGGATATTGCTAAAGTCGATTTCTGGTTCCAAACAGAAGGTGGTGAGAGAATTGAGATCGCTAATGATGTTACTGAGTTTACCAGTGACAGTGATGGGCTTGGCAGATTTAACTTTAGTGCGGATTTGAGCAGTTTAGCACCGGGTCGTTATCAATTGTCGGCGATCGCCTACGATCGAGCAGATTCTGCTATTTCAGAAGCAAGTGAAAAATTTGCTCTAATTAGCGATCCGGGTCCAGATGGGTTGTCTGATGAAGTGAGATTGGCGATCGTCGGTGCTGCAAATCTCAAAAGCTACCCACGAGAAGCTTTAGCTGCAACAACGGAATGGGTTGTTTGGGTAACACCTGGACAGTCTTCACGGGAGTTAGCAGCTAAGGTTGGTGCGATCGATCGGGGCGGTACCGGTCAGATTCCTAACACATTTATCTGGAAATTTCGAGAAGGAAGTTCTCCAGAAGAAGTGGCGGCTCAGCTAAAAAGACTGTCAGGAGTAGAATATGCTTACCCGCAGGTGCCTGTCAAATTAAATTTGTTGGACGCACCGAATGACACTTTATACCCCCAACAGTGGAATTTAGCAAACGCGAATGTCCCCGCAGCTTGGAATGTAACTAATCCTACAAATCGTCTACCAGTGCGAGGGAGGGGCGTGACTATTGCTATTGTTGATGATGGTTTGGAACGCAATCACCCAGATTTAGCTAATCGGTACAGCCCTAGTTTGAGTTGGGATTTTACTGATGGAGATGACAATCCATCGCCCTCATCCATCACTAGGTTTATAGATCCTGTTTTATCACCACAAGGTAATAGTGGGAATAGCATCAAGTTTGATTTTCCTGTAACTTTCACAGGAATGGTAAAAGATGTTGAACATAACTTCGATTTCACTCAATCTCTACTACCTAATTTACCACAACCACAACAGTTAGAGGTATTGCTGTCAAGTCCCAAAATAGATCCATTCAATCCTTTCTATCGACGCGCTTCGTTTGGAGTAAGACGATGGTGGCCTGGTAGGAATCATTTGGAACTTCGCCAAGTCACGGCTGCGTTAACGGGAAATACCTCCACCCCAAGCTTTCCCCTGAATCAAGGTACATTTTATAAGACTTCTGTGGGTGGAATTTGGGAATTAGAAATTAAAAATCCCGACCCCAGTCAGTATGATTCGGCCGCAATGCAACTGCTTGGACAAGAACTTTTGGAACACTGGAAATTAAAAATTAGGGCTGCTAACCCTCACGGAACGGCAGTGGCTGGAATTGCAGCAGCTAGTGAAAACGGTCAAGGTATAGTTGGTGTAGCTCCTGAAGCGAGATTAGCAGGAATACGGCTATTGGGTAAAATCGATCCACTCAATTACGAAGTTGACCCCTCGGGACAAGAAGTTGCTAATGCTTTGTTTGATCCTCCGACACCAGCCGGAGTATCTAATCGCAATCAGTCGATCGATATTTTTAATAACAGTTGGGGTCCTGAATACCTGAAGCGGCAACCTTTAGCTCTAGCCGCGCTTGAAAGTGGAGTTACCAAAGGTCGAAAAGGGCTGGGAAATACCTATGTATTTGCTGGTGGCAATGAGGGGAATTACTATGGGAATGTCAATTATAATAGTTTTGCGAGTTCCCGTCATGCGATCGCCGTAGCAGCGATCGACCGAGCAGAGAAGCACGCCCCCTATAGTACACCCGGAGCAGCAATTTTCATTTCAGCCCCCTCCGACAATGGCGCTGCCGATAACTCACAAGGGATTACAACAACAGATATTTTGGAAAGTCAGCCTCCCTATGCTAATGATTTTGGCGGGACTTCTGCGGCGGCGCCTTTAGTTTCTGGAGTTATTGCTTTGATGCTTGAGGCTAATCCTAACTTAACCACACGCGACATACAGCACATTTTAGTTAGGACGGCTTACAGAAATGACCCCAGTGGCCAATATGAGAATGGGCAGCCAAAATGGCAGCAGAATGGAGTACAACGTTGGGTGAGTTATGAATATGGCTTTGGGGCGATCGATGCTGCCGCTGCGGTGCAAGAGGCTGTTAATTGGACACCAGTGGGAAACGAAGTTTCAGTGACTTCTGGTTTGCAGGATGTGATTAAAAGGATTCCTAATGGCATTCCTGAAAGGATTCCTGATGGCAGCACACAGGGAATAACAAAGAATACTACGATTTCCCAAAATATTACTGTTGAAAAAGCAGAAGTAATTTTTGATGCCACCCATCCAGACTGGGGCGACTTCACGGTGAAACTAATTTCACCAAATGGAACTGAATCAGTGTTAGCAAGTCCCATACCTAACCCCGCGAATTCAAGCGAGAGCGAGAAGATTGTGCCTGATTCTCCTCAGTGGAAATTTATCTCTCTTCGACACTGGGGTGAGTCATCGCGGGGTGAATGGAAGTTACAGGTTATTGATAATTATGGCAACCCATTAGAAGGAACGTGGAACAGTTGGAAGCTCAATCTTTACGGATCACCGATCGAGACTCGACCAGGCCCTTGAGGTTGTTCCTAATACAAAAGACAGCGGCTCAGGCAGTTGATAGAATATTTTGAAGTGGGCTACTAGCAGTTTTGGCAAAGATACTGTTTTATTCAAAGTTCCTCTCAGTAATTTGAGCTACAACACTAGCACCAATGCTTTTACCATTTGGCTACTATAACCATTGCCCCAGATTACCGATTTAGTGATTATTGATGGCACGACTCAGCCTGGATTGTCAGATAGTCTAGTGATGAAATTAGATGGCAGTAATGTATCAGTGGATAATTTATATATCTCTGCTGGCAACAGTCCATTTAGATGATACATATAACCTTCTGATAGATAATGTTTGCAACATATATAAATGGTCATGTTAGTGGCTTGGTGAAAAGTCAACTGTATGCAGGTTCTACTGATGCTGTTCTAATTAAATATAAACTTTGTAAAAAAATAGGCAACTAAGGCTATACCCGATCGCACTTGCAGGCAATTTCATCATCCAATCCGGGTGATTTTACCTGTTACCCATTGTCAGGACACGGCGCCGTGCCGTTTCCCTACAATTAATCAGGTGATGGTTACATCCTCAGCTCATTATCTTGTAAGATTAGCTCAACATTTTGATTCATAACCCTTTTATATTTTCCTTTCTCGTGAACCATAAAACAAAAGCAAAAATATTCTGTATTCTATTTTACGTTTGTGGCTTTCCAACTGTGGTAACTGCCCAAATTGTCCCCGATCGCACTTTACCGCTCAACTCCACCGTCACCCCAGACGGCAACACCTTAAAGATTCAAGGCGGCACAGCAGCGGGCCCCAACCTATTTCATAGCTTTCGGGAATTTTCCGTCCCCACCCGCGGTACAGCATTTTTTAACAACGCTAATACGATTCAAAATATCTTTACTCGCGTCACAGGTGGGTCAATTTCTAACATTGATGGCATCCTCAAAGCGAATGGCAGCGCCAACCTATTTCTCCTCAACCCCAACGGCATTATTTTTGGCCCAAATGCCAGCCTGAATATCGGCGGCTCGTTTCTAGGCACTACAGCCAATAGCATCAACTTCGCTGACGGCACATCATTCAGTGCCACCAATCCTCAAGCAAATCCTCTGCTAACTATCAGCATTCCCACTAGCTTGCAATTTGGCTCGAATCCCGGTCAAATTGTCAATCAATCTGTGGCGGTTTCTGCCCAGAAAGACAGCGGCCAAGGAAATAAGCAGCCCGTAGGCTTAAAAGTTTTACCCGGTCAAACTTTAGGGCTAGTGGGCGGCGACGTAGCGCTTCCCGGTGGCTTTTTGACAGCACCCGGAGGCAGAATTGAACTTGGCAGTGTCGGTGCTAACAGTTTAGTTAGCTTGACTTTCAATGACTCAGGTTTCGCTTTGGGATATGCAGGTGTCGAGAACTTCCAAGATATTCAACTATCACAGGGCGCGGCTGTAAACGCTAGTGATAAAGATGCTAGCGGTGAAGGTGGCGGCACTATTCAAGTACAGGGACGGCGGGTGGTGCTGACGGAGAACTCAGGAATTATCTCTCAGACATTCGGAAGCCAAGACGGAGATCCAGTCTCTATCCAAGCAGCACAGTTCATCGCTGAAGGTGGCGGTAATGTAGATACAACAACCTACGGTTTTGGTCGAGGGGGCAATTTATCCGTCACAGCGACAGATTCCATAGAACTGAGTGGAACTAATTCTGATGGCACTTTGCCCAGCGGTTTCTTTGCTCAAGTTGAAGGGAAAACTTTGCCAGCAAGGGGAAATGCAGGAGATTTGACGATCGCCACTGGTCGATTAATTCTGCGAGATGGGGCACAGGTAGCCTCAAATACTTTTTCTGAGGGTTCAGGGGGAAGATTAACTGTCACTGCTTCCCAGTCTGTAGAAGTGATTGGGCGATCGGCAAACGGTGAAATTTCTAGTGCCCTGGTAACTCAGGCTGAAGATGGTTCTTCTGGCAATTCACAAGACTTAACCATTTCCACCAGAGAGTTAATTTTGCGAGATGGAGGTGAAATTTCATCTAGCACCACTGGCGCCGGGAATGCAGGCAACATACTCATTCAAGCGTCCGAGAAGTTGATTATTCAAGATCGGGCTGGAGTATCGGCTCTCACTTCAGGTAATGGGCGCGGTGGCAATATCAGTATTGAAACAGAACGCTTAATCGCTCAAAATGGCGGTCAGATATCGGCAGCAACTCAACGTAGCGGGCAAGCAGGGACTTTAACTGTAAATGCCAGAGAGTCTGTCGAACTGACGGGCACAGGTATAGACGGGCTTCCTAGTGGCTTGTTCGCCCAGTCCACAGGGATAGAAACGGACTCTGATGCTGCTGGCAATGCAGATAACCTAACAGTAACAACGAGGCAGTTAATAGTTCGGGATGGAGCCGCGATATCAGCAGATACTTTTGCAGGTGGAAAGGGAGGTTCTCTGACAGTCAATGCCTCAGAGTCTATTGAAGTGACTGGAACTTCCGGCATCGTGCCAGCAGAGGTTTCTCCCTTAGTCAGGGGGGACGGACGCTTGCCCAGCCGTTTGACCGCACTAGCAACGGGCAGCGGAGAAGCAGGGAGTGTAACGATAAATACGGGACTGCTGAGGGTACGGGATGGGGCAAGTGTTGCTGTGGATGGGAGTAGAGGTACGGGATCGGCTGGCAACCTGGAGGTAACAGCCAGTGACATCCGATTAGACAGAGGAACCATTACCGCAGAAACTAGATCGGGTGACTTCGGCAACGTCAACCTCCAAGTTTCCAACTTCCTACAAATGCGTAACAACAGCAATATTACTGTTACAGCGATCGGCGATGCCAGAGGTGGCAACGTCAAGATTGATACCAGAGCCTTAATTGCTGGCACTAACAGCGACATCACAGCCAATGCAGTCAGCAGCGAAGCCGGCCGCGTCGAAATTACAGCCCCAGAAGGACTCTTGGGAACCAGATCGCGCCGTGAAGGAAATCCCGCCTCTAACCTCACCAGCGACATCACCGCTACCTCCCTGGCGGGCCCGCAGCTCGACGGCGAGGTACTTCTCAACACCCCCGACGTTGACCCCGCCCAGGGAGTCGTTCAGTTGCCAGATACGATCGCCAATCCCGACGCGATCGCCCAAATTTGTCCCGGTCAACGACAGTCGGAAACCGATAAAACCTTTACCAGAACTGGGCGCGGCTTGCCAGCAAATCCGGCGGAAACACTCAGCAATGGCTCAGCCGCAGTTGGCTTAGCCGACGCTGTAGCCCCTGTAGAGCAACGAACCAGAACTGCTGCACCCCAACCAGCTCGCCCCACTCCCGCCCCCATCCGATCGGCTCAAGGTTGGGCCCTTAACCGCAAAGGAGAAGTTATTTTTACCGCTAATCCTGCTGCGGTTACTCTCCACAGCCCTTCCAATCCTACCCCTGGCTGCTATGGTCGATAAAGGAAATCAGAAATGGGGCGATCGATTCCTACAAATAGCTGCAGGAATATTAGCTAGTAGTTCGACGTTTTGGCCGGTGAAAGCACAAACCCTTCCCCTATTCCCCATAGAAGAACTCAACGAGCGCCCAGATTTCATAACACAAACACCTACCGAAACTCAAAATCCTAACCTCTCAGAGCCTTTAGTACCGCAAACCGTCCCTTCTGAGCCAAACCTACCGCAGCCAGCTAATCCATCTCCTAGCTTGCAGGAAAGAAAAACTGAACCGAATCCGGATAGCAGTCAAGTTTACGAATGTCCGCTGCCAGTACGATCGCCAGAACCGCAATCTCCTCTAACTCAAACCTCGGAAGATAGCAAAACTAATGAAGTAATTGAGGCAATCTCTGTCACTAATTTTCGCTTCATTGGTAACACAGTTTTCAGTCAACAAACCCTGGAAACAGAAATTACTAACAAATTCCTAAGATTAGATAGGAATACTAACCGCTTCTCAGAAACCAAAATCACATTTCCTCAATTGCAGCAACTGATTTCCGAAGTAACAAAATTCTATAATGACCGAGGATATATTAACTCTTTTGCCTACATTCCCACCACTAGCGAAGAACCAAATCAAAGGTTGCAAAACCGAGGGGCGGCTGGGGAAGTCACGATCAAAATCGTTGAAGGTGGCTTAGAATCAATTCGGGTCAGGAGGCGGACGGGAAAGCAGCGCTTAAATCTCAATTATTTATGCAGCCGTTTGGCGAGATCCTCCCAGCCTTTACAAGTTTCTCGCCTGCTAGATGCCCTACGATTGCTCGAACTAGATCCTTTAATTAGAAATATCTCTGCTGAGTTGATACCCGGTTCTCAGTCCAACAGAAGCGCTCTAGAAGTTAACTTCGAGGAAGAAAAAACATTCAGTGCTGCGTTGCTGCTAGATAATCGACGGGCTCCGAGTGTCGGCAGTTTCCGCCGCCAGCTACAGCTAACCGAAGCAAACTTATTAGGAAAAGGCGATGGCTTGAGTGTGGCTTACACCAACACTGAGGGCAGTAATGCTTTTGATTTAAGCTATACATTGCCATTAAATCCTAACAATGGCACAATTAATTTATCAGCGGGCGTTACTGCCAATCGCGTCGTAGAGAAACCTTTTGAAAAGGTTGATATAAAAGCGGCAGCACAATATTTAGATATAACTTTGCGGCAACCTTTATTGATAAATCCTAGACAAGAGTTAGCTATCGGAGTGACAGCAACTAGGCGGGAAAGTGGCAGTTCAATTTTAGGGGAAGATTTCCCTCTTTCTGCGGGAGCAGATGCCAAAGGGCGCACGGGAATATCAGCGGTTAGGTTTTTTCAAGATTGGACGGCGCGGGACAATGATGAATTATTTGCTTTTCGCTCTCAATTTAGTGTAGGATTTGGAGCGTTTAATGCTACTGTTAATAGCGACGCTCCTGATAGCAGATTTTTTGCCTGGCGCGGTCAGGGACAATGGATTCGTCGCTTAAGAAGAGACACTTTTTTGTTGGCAAAAACTGATGTACAATTGGCGAATAGGACGCTTTTACCTCTAGAACAATTTGGTATTGGGGGTGGAAATAGTGTCAGAGGCTATCGACAGGATATCCTGTTGGGCGACAATGGAATTTCTGCATCGGCGGAACTCAGGTTTCCTATTATTGGTAGATCGGATCGAGGGTTAGGAGTTTTACAAGTTACCCCTTTTGTTGATGTTGGCACTGTTTGGAACAGTTCGGGTAGAGAGAACTTCGATCGTCAAATGTTGATGTCTGTAGGTACGGGTTTGCGGTGGGAATGGGGTGATAGTATGTCTGTCAATTTTTACTGGGGTATTCCTTTAGTTGATGTGAATTCTAGGGGGAGAACATGGCAAGAAAAAGGTTTACATTTTTCCGTCCAATCCAGGTTCTATTTTTGAAACTAGCGCGTCAGAGGTGGCGGCGAAGTCTGAGGCTGTTTACTATCCTATTTGTGGCATTAATGATACCATTTATTGCGGTAAATGTCAAGGCTCAATCGGCATCAAATTTGGCAAGAAGTGGGATAGAAAAATCTCAAGTTAGTTGGCAAAAAGTGGATAAATTGGCAGTAATTGCTGGAAATTTAGGGATTAGCGATGAGCCGCGATCGCCCAAGGAATGGGAGGATTTGGCTAGAAGAACTTATGCTGCTGGGGAGTTTGGAGAGGCTGTGAATTATTGGCAGCAAGCTGTTGCGGGTTTTGAGATAGGGGGAGATTGGTTGAATCAGGCGATCGCCCTGAGTAATCTTTCGTTAACGTATCAACAGTTGGGGCGTTGGTTCGAGGCAAATAGGGCGATCGCCCAGAGTCGGACTTTGTTACCGCATGAGTCTGGGGTAAATTCGCCAGAGGAATTAAAGGCGATCGCCCAAATTCTCGATATTCAATACAATGGGCAATGGGAACAGGGACAAGTCAATCTTGCTTTGCAAACCGGGCAACGAGCCACGAATATTTATGTTAAATTAAAGGATAATTTAGGCTGGAAACGTAGCCTAATTGCTCAAATTAAAGCTCTGCAAGAATTAGGTTTATATCAGCAAGCTTGCGAAACAATTATTCCAGTTGTCGAATCAAACAATCCAGAAAAATTCGCCATTCCCAATCAAGACTGTCAGCAGTTAATTACTCAAAAATTAGAGGCAATCAAAGAAAGTGTTAAAACGCCATCAAACCCTAATTTAAAAAATATTCAAATTACCGGAACACGTCTCCTTGGCGATGTATTGAGACAGCTTGGCTATTTGAATGAGTCACAAGAGCTGCTGCAACAAGTAGATGGAGTCATTACTCAACAAGAATATCCTCAAGAAAAAGCTTTGGTATTACTAAGTTTAGGTGAGACTTACAAATCTCTAGGAAATAGAAATAAATTTTTGTCGGAATTGGACGATGACACTCATAAAAAATCCTACCAAACTGCTAGAGATTTATATGAAAAAGCTGCGCAAGTGGCGACAAGTAATTCCTTTGTGAAAGTCCAGGCAAAACTTAATTTATTAAGTCTTTTAGTTGACCCTCAAATCGGATTGGCGGTAGATTTTAAAAAAAGTAATGAATTGCGGTTAGAAATTTTGTCTCAATTAAGTAAGTTGCCACCAAGTCACAAGATAGTTTATGCGGAAGTCAGTTTGATGAATAGTTTGGTTCACCTTAATAGTGAACAACAAAAAAATGCTAATAATGTTACAAATTTATCTAGCGTAACTCCACAAAAAATATCAAACTACTGTTTGCGAAATTATTCAATGGTGGCTGAAAGTGTCCTTGAAAATATGCAGTCTGTGTCTGGGAGAGAAATTGTCGAATTGGGAGCAAAAGCTATCAAGTTGGCTAGGGATTTGGGTGATTTAAGGGCAACAGCCTATGCTTTGGGCAATTTGGGTGAAGTGTACGAACAGAATCAGCAATGGCTGGAGGCTCAACAGTGTACGGAACAAGCTTTGTTGTTGTCGCAGGATGTTAAGCTAAATTCGCCGGATCTTGCCTATCAGTGGCAGTGGCAATTGGGGCGGATTCGCCGGGATGGGGAGGAGAAAGATATTGAGGGTGCGATCGCGGCTTATACGGCTGCATTTAATACGCTACAGTCGATACGCAATGATTTGGTGCCGATTAGTCGGGATGGGCAGTTCGATTTTCGCGATAAAATAGAACCTGTTTATCGAGAATTGGTGGATTTGTTGTTGCAGGAAAATAAACCTAGTCCAGGGAATTTAAAGCAAGCTAGGAATGTGATTGAGGCGCTTCAGGTGGCTGAGTTGGATAACTTTTTTAGAGAAGCTTGCATACAGCCACAAGAGGTAAATATTGACAATATAGACAAAGAAAGTGCTGTCATTTACCCGATCATTTTAAAAAATAGCTTAGAAGTTATCATCAAGTTACCTGGTTTAGAGGAACTCAAGCACTACCGGACTAAGATAGACTCAAAGATAGTAAAAGATGCTCTTATAAAACTGCGAGAACAAATAGTAGATACAGATAAACCTCAGATACAAACATTGAATAAATCCTTGGAAAACATCTATAGCTGGTTACTAAGATCAGCTAGGACAGATTTAGATAAAAACAATGTTAAAACCTTAGTATTTGTCCTAGACGGTGAGTTGCGAAATATTCCTATGGCTGCTCTTTATGATGGATCGCGTTATCTGATAGAGTCCTATAGTTTAGTTTTAGAACCAGGATTAAAATTAATAGATGCCAGAAAATTCAAATTGGAAAATATCAAAATTCTAATGGCAGGAATAAGCGAAGCACGTCAAAATTTTCCTGCCCTACCTAATGTCAAGATAGAGCTGAAGGAAATTCAATCCCAAGGGCCGAGTATTTTATTATTAAATTCTGAGTTTATTGATTCGTCTCTACGAGCAAAGATTAACTTGAATGAAAGTCGTATAGTTCATCTTGCCACTCATGGAAATTTCAGTTCCAACGCTGAAGATACATTCATTATCAATTGGGACAAACGCATCAATATAAATGAGCTAAATCAGTTACTCAAAAGCAGAAACGAAAAGCAATATAAGCCCATTGAATTACTGGTTTTGAGTGCCTGTCAAACAGTAGCCGGAGACAATCGGGCAACCTTGGGACTTGCGGGAGTAGCTGTGAGAGCAGGGGCACGCAGCACCTTAGCTTCTTTATGGAATATTCCTGATGATTCAACCTCTGTTTTAATGAAGCAATTTTATCAAGAGTTACTTACCAATAAGCAAACGAAAGCTGAAGCTTTGCGCCAAGCTCAACTATTTTTATTAAAGAATCCTAAGTACAACAGTCCAAAAACTTGGTCGCCTTATATCTTAGTAGGGAATTGGTTATAACTTTACTTTTAATTTACGCATTACCTTTTGTCAATTTCCTGTTTTGCAACATTCCACTATTGGCTCTGAAGCAATATTGGATAAGCCAATTTGTCGTAAAAGAGAGGGCCAATGACCATCATTGGGAGTGGTTTGGCGAAGTTCTCCTGCTGCTGTTAGTGCATCATACCAAATACCGTTAGCTGCTAAAATACTAATGCGATCGCTCACTGTAGCTTTTTCTAGCTGACTCCTGAGAGCCGGATTGGAAAAATTGACTCTTTGGATTTTACCAGTAACAGATATGGGTGGTTGTCCCCTTTGGCAATAAATCTTAAAGTACCACTGATACTGTCGATCGATTTGTAAGGAAACTGATGATGGCAATGATATTTGAACAACTCCTGGTTTCCCACTTAGAGTAAAGGAAGCTTCATGTACTGGTTTCTTTTCCCAATCATAAAGAAAAAACTTACCAGGAAATTTAGACTGATAGGGGACATAAAACCAAAGAGTAGGATTAGCAGAAACCGTCAATCCAAAAACTGACGTTGAATCTTTGTTCTCATAAAGTGGAACCAATGCCGTCAGAGGCTGTTGTTCAGATCCCGTAGACTGATTGGCAACATCCTGACAGCCTCGTGAGCCTCCCTCAGACCGATTATCTGAGTTATCTACATCCGGTGGTGGTGATGGTGGCGCCTTGAACAATGGTTCCTTGAATTGTCCGCTTGAGTTGGTAGTCGGGCGTTGTCCAATCATTACAGCCCTAGTTGGCTGCATCTCTAGTTTAATCAACCCGAGCGTTAGAAAATTTATAGCCAAAAATCCGGTCAGTTGTTTAAAAAATGGGTAAATTTTAGCCAACATTCCACACTCTTAAATTTAGTTTGCTGTCTTTTGAGACCGATTATATACTAGGACAGCAAAACTTGTACCAACTAAAGTCAAACCCGAAGGGATCAATGGCACCCAACCACTTTGGGTAAAGAAAATCCAGCAAACACCGTATAATATAGCAATGCTTGCACCCATGACAATGATTAGATATTGCTTGGACTGGCAGCGCCAAGCGATCGCACCACCAACAACACCCCATCCCCAAATCCACAACCCATCTACCCAAAAATCCCACCACCACATTAAAGGCCTTCCATCTAAGGCAGCACTGATAAGCTGACTAACCATTTGGGCGTGAATGATGATATTAGGTAATTTTTGGTAGCTTTCTTGGTCTGTACTATAAGGAGTGGAATTATAAGCTCGAAAACTTTCAGCGCTAGTACCAATCAAAATAATTTTATCTTTCACATCATCAGGTTTAAGCTGACCATTGAGAACTTCTGCAAGGGTGACTCTTGAAATCACTTGTAAAGGTGAACGATAGGCTCGGTAATTGAGCAATATTTCGTAGGATCTATCATCTATTTTGTGATAACCCCCCATGTGTTCTCGCAACCGTTTTAAATTTGCCTTCCCTAATTGCAACTCTCCTTTGTTGTATTTAGGAGAGATACTATTTGTGAGATCCAAATATCGAAATGCTAATTGAGAACTGAAGGCATATTCTGCGTCACAAAGGCTAGCTACATCTGGTTTCAAAGCGATAAGATGGCGACGGAGAGTACCATCATAATCTACAGAAATATCGTTAAAACCTATTCGTTCTTTATACTCTGTTTCGGGAATATTGGGTGGCGGTTTAGTACCTAAATTTTCTCGGCTACGATGGGGAGATTTACAAGATACAATTAAGTTTTTTTGATGCTCTATTTTAGCCATTAAGCTAGGCAACTTTGGGTTGATGGGAAAATCGTAATGAATTCCTAAACCTATTACTTTAGCTTGATATTTCTGCAATTTATCTAAGGTTAAATTGAGTGCTAGCTCTGATAAAGAACCTTTTCTATCTTTTTGCTCCGGTAGGTAAAGATCTGCTTCAGTAACTTCAATCACTAAAATTCGGTTTTCTTTTCGTTCCCCTGGACGCATTTGCAACATTTTGTCATAGCTTTGCAGTTCCAATGTTTGTAAAATTCCCATCCATCGCACACCCATGACCGCACTTGTGACCAACACACTAGCCACCAACACAGTCTGAAGATTGCGCCAAATCGAAACACGCTGACGTTCTTCCTCATTCCCCTTGAGCAACTCATCCCAGCTTGGAAACTCAACAGCCGGATGCTCATAAATCATCGGCAGCCAACTAGCACAGGGATATTCAACCTCCATCCCGTGCAGCCTTTCCCGTGCCTTCCTAACTGAGTCAGGCAAAGACTTCTTTTCTCTAGCAAATGCCTCTAGAAAATATTCTAAAAACTTTTGAGCGACTTCATCCGGCACGCGTTCTCGCATGGCAATTACGGCTGGAATTTGCAAAGAAGCCAGTTCATTTACTAATCCCATGCCGTCACAAGAATTAAAAATAGCTAATTTTAAACCGTGCTTAATGGCATTTTCTAAACCATACTTTAACTGTTCAATCGCTATACTTTCAGTTTCACTCAGAGCAAGCTGACCCTGCCTGTTACTATCTTCCGTAGAACTATGACCGGCAAAAAATAAAATATCCCAATTTTGTTCCCATAACTGATTATTAAGCTTACTGCTGCTAGTAGCTACTAAAGTTTCAATTTCTGCATCATTATGAGCAATGGATTCTTTTAATAATACTAAATCTCCTTGAACGTCAATGTCTGTAGAGTCTCCGAGAATTACCAAAATTTTTATTCTATTTTTAGAATAATTTTTCTTAAAATAAGATGTAGTATTAGTTAAAACTAAACGACTAAAAACTGGCTCAATTTTAAATCGCTCAAATTTATTCCATAAATGCCAAGGCAAACGCCATAGATAAACATCATCTGTTTGAATCATTAACCTAACATTCCCTCTCTCAGTTATCAATACTTCTAAGAGCTGCTCCTGGACTGAAGAAAAACATTCATCCTTAGAACTTAGCCAATCATTAACACTGTTTTTTACACAATCTGCTGATTTTTTAACAGATATTTTTGTGATTTTACCCTTTTTCATTTGTTCAAACTTACGATAAGAACCAAAACCGCCACTATCGCGAGCTTTCTGCAAATTATGATATGTTTCTCTCAAATCTTTAGCGGGCGGCAAGTACCCGCTAATTTGAGACTTGATAGAGTGAATACTATCACCAATTCTGAGCGTGACAGGATAGCGTTGCTCACTGTCCGCCTTGCTTATTTCCAAAATTACTAGCTTGCTCATAATCTTTGATATTTTGCTCCTAACTGAGTTAAATAGTAAAATCTTCCGTGATGCTAACTTCCTGGTAAACGACTTTAACCTGGAAATAATCGCCCATAGTTCCGCTAAAGTCATTTTGAAATCTATTAGTATCGCTATCGGCCTGTTCTTCCCACAAGACTTCGCCATCTTCATCTAGGACAAATACTTCGAGATTTAGCGGCAGAGTTTTCGATCGCACGGGCAATACCCGCAAGTAAACATTAGTTTGATCGCTTTCTTCAGGCAAGAGAGTTATTTCCAGCAAAACGCGAGCAGTATCAAGGCGTATTGTTAATTCAATAATTTTACCAATTCTGACCCCCGCAGCGGAATTTTTTGGGTCAAGTTTTCCCAAACTGACGGCTGCTTGGCAGCGCACATCATCATCTTGCGTGGTTTTCAGCAAGTTAGTCAATGCTGAAATCGCCTCGGCATTTCCAGGCTCAACACGACCTAATAAGTCAGCAGCCCGCAATTGATTCCCTTTATTGCGATCGTGCAATAAGTCAAGCAATGTAGGAATTCCCGAATGGCTGCTAGAACCACCGTACCGATACGCTTCAGAACCTGCGACTGCAAAAACCAAATTAGGATCGAAAATTCCCAGCTTCTCAATTATTTCATCAGTCATCTGCCACCCAGCTTGGAAATAATTCTTTGCCCGCTGAAGTAAATTTGCTTGACTTTGAATCATCACAGATGGCGCAGCAGCTACTGCTGCTACTTCCGGAAGAATTCGCTGATTATATAGTTGTTGCCTGCATTGATCATTGGCTAAGAAAGATGCCCACTGTTCAAATGGGAATATCAGCCGGGGAGAATATACCGATGGATTACCCAAATCCTGTAATAATTCAGTCGCTTTTAGCTCGGATAAACTTGGCAAGGGTGAGACTTCTGCTTGCAAGTTTAACCCTAGAGTAATTTGCATGACAACCAGAGATTGGGTTAATTCCTTTGTTGGCAAAGCATAAGTGCGATCGCCCGCGCTGTATGTGCCTTCATTCTTCAGTTGGCGGTGCGTCGCAAACCCGCACACCTCCACCCAAAACTCATCCTCATCACCATCCAAATCCACCTGCACAGGGAGATAATAATCAGCACTCCAGTTAGGAATATCAACCCACTCTTGGGGTACACACAATTCTTCCAAATCTCCCTCGGCACTGGGGATTAATACTAATCTAGTATCGCCAATCTCAATTGCAGTGCCATTCACCACTTCCCAAATGCTAGAAATATCCTGACTGTGCCAGACTGAAGGTTGAGGGAATGCTTCTCCTGCCAGCCATTCTGATAACCAGTTTAAGACAGCGTTTAAACAAGCCCCATTGAGATAAGCATTATAACGAGAAATTGGATTAGAATGATGTTGAGCTTGCTGCCAGGCAATTTCTCGATCGGCTTCGTTAATTGTTAACCGTAACAGGTGGGAATTTTCAAAATCAAAAGTCTGTAATTGGCTTAAGTCAAACATTTTATTATTCTCCTTTTTTACAACTCATCAAAGTTTGCAAGCATTCTTGAACGATACTCTCAATAATTTGGGGGGTATCTTTACCTGTTACAGATAAATTCAGAGCTCGACCAGTAGCTGAAATTTGAGCTTGATAAAACTTCACTAGCCATGTTTCCACATACTCCTTCACCCAAGTATTCAGTACCTTGATTAAATTTGCCTGTAATTTCTGCTGAGCTTGAGATATTATGGCACTGACCGCTAACAAATCCATGCCCAACTCAGTAGCGATTTTTTCTTCCGCTACCTGCTGACCGTACCGGAGGCGTAAAACCTCTTGTTCTTCAGATTCAAGTTCTTTAATTGCTTGAACTAAAGCGACTTGAATTAAATCTGAGTGCAGGGGAGCGCGAAAATTTTTATGTAGCCATTCAAATACATAATCGGTAACCCATTGATGGGGCTGGGATATTTCTACCATAGCTTGTAGGAGTTGAATATTAATAGCATCAAGTCGTCTAGAAATGGATGACTGATTCAAATTTAAGTGAATAGCTAGTTGCTTTTGTTTGAATCCAGCACCGTAATAAAGTAAAAGAATTTTGTGCTGGTCAGGTTTGAGGCTTTCTAGCTGTTTGCGAAGAGCAGAGTCAGTTCGGTTAAGTAATCCTCTTATTGCTGTGCCAGAATTTTTGGTTTTTGCTATATTGGCATTTTCTAGCTGTGACTTATCCAAGAATCCTTCATAACCTTGTTCTTGAAGTGCTTCTATAGAGTATTGAGGCTTGATGGATTTGGGATAATTTTGTAAGGCAGCAATGCAGATTTTCATCCAAGCTTGCATTTGCTCTCCGTTAATGCTTAAACCTGCCGAAACTTCATGGGGTGCTGAAGGCAGATACTTTTCAGCATTGTAACACTCCGCCGCTGCCTGAAAGTCTTCGCTGTCAGGATTCGGCCATTTTTGCCCTGGTTTCCGAATTGCGGGATTATTAACCTTATTAAAGCGATAAACTTGTTTAAAATATTTTCGTGCAAATATAAATTGAGAAATGTTAGGTTCTTGATTTCCAGCTCTTTGTAGGGCTTCCCGGAGATATTTATCACTTTCGTGAGTTAGCAACCGCCACCGCGAGAACTTACTGATAGATGCCTGGATGGTTTTGATCAAACTTTGCTGAACGTAGGTATCTAAAGAAGCCTGATAAGAAACGTTATAAGACTGTAACAGCTTAATAAAATCTTCGTAATTACAAATAAAAACCCTGGCGCAGTAGAGATACTCCTCCCAAAAGCAATCGCTTGACTTTGACCCTACTTCTATAGCTGCGTAGTAGCAGTCTTTTTCAAAGTAACTAGCCAAGTGTTGCAAAGCTAGCGTTTTTCTATTTTCTGGCTCCCAGTCTTGGACACTCAGTGATGGATCGATCGCTATCTGCCGCCAAAATTCAGCTATATTTTTAGTTTGATTAGGCTGGCTACACAACTGTGAAAACGCCTGGTTGCATTTTTGGTATAACTCAAAGTTCCGTTTAAGTTCAGCATGATTTTGCCACTGAATGACAGGGCGACGATTGCGGGTTGCCAGTATGAGATAGGTAAAAAAATTCTCGGCGTTGTCTCGCCGCTCAGGCAGTCTGGGAATAATTTCCTGGTTAAAAGGGTTGGGCATCTTAGCCGATTCTCCAAGAACAATAAAGGAAAAATTGAGACGGGATTTTTTAGTTTAAGCTCGACTCGCCTTGTCCAAAGCAATGTCTCAGCCTAGGTAGATATGCGATCTCCGGTTGTTCGCCAGTACGAGGTTGGAGATGTTGTTGAGCGGCAGTTGAGGAGGGGTGCAAATGGCTTGAGCATGGAGGCTGTCAGAAAACTTTAGAAAGCGTACTACTAACTTATTGACACCGCCTGTCGGCAATTATGCGGGGCACTCTGAGTCGGGGATGCAACATTCTCTTTGAGCAAGAGACTAGCAGTGCATCTGTTGTTTCCCCCTGGGCTGCGGCTGAAAGTGAAGTTGGTGTCTAACTCTTGAGACATAACTCCTTGAGTTGAATTTACTGCAGGCGAGCTTCTCAGTCTATTTCTCAAAAAGTGGGGCGCTATACCTCACAGGCTGTTTCAGAAGAGCTGGCTGGTTGCCTTTGCCATTGCATTGTCCCACAACTGGGCTGCGATCGCCCGCGAGCTTCGGGAGTGCGATCGGCTCTGGTTGTTGGCTAGCTCGATCGCCCTTTGGTTCGGGAGTGCGATCTGCTCTTGAGCAATTTGCATAAATTCGCAGACATAATTTTGAATATTTTAGCTAGAAAATAACCTCAAACTAGGATACAAAATTACTCTAATTGTCTAAGATGTTAAAAACCACAACAATTCCCTGTTGCGATAAATTCTTTGTATATCCTTAAATTATGGCACTTCTTTTAAGTTCCCACAACGTTGCCAATTATTTGAAAGGCTTAGCTCTGTGTACTGATGCAGACCAAGACAAAGTTCAGATTGATTCAATCCCCGCTAAAAATTTTAATTTGTTAGTAACTCTCCCTAACGGTCATAAATACCTTGTGAAGCAGGAACCTTATGACTCTGATGGAAAAAATGCTGGCGAATTTTTGACTTAATGGCGAATTCAAGAGTTTTTGCAGCAGTCGAGGATTGGGAAAAAAAATCAATTAAAATAGTTGATTGAATAGACGGATTTTTATCAACTACTCTTTAAAGCCTTATCACTTGGTTAGTTTGTGGTGATTTAGCATTCCGTCTTAAATTGCTAGAAACTGCTTACATGAAAAGCTGGGAAATTTTCGGAGAGGTCTAATGGAAGAAATCGATGTTAATAGTTCTACAACCCTTTGCCCCAGTGCGCGAGCTGAAGTCGGGAATAGTGCAGTATTTGGGGTAATTGCTGGCACAGTAGAAAACCCTCAAGTCGCTTATCTTAAACAAGTTCAGCCTCTAACTGACGAACTCGTTGCTTTGAGCGGGTCCGTTACGCCAACAGAAGTGTTTCGGATTGCGGCTCCATGTGCGAAGACAGGTTGCCAGCATTTTGATGGCGCAAATTGTGGTCTAGCAACGCGAGTTGCAAACCAAATGGATGCAGTGTCGGAGAATTTACCACCTTGCCCTATCCGTCGCGAGTGTCGGTGGTGGCAGCAAGAAGGTAAAGCAGCGTGTATGCGCTGTCCGCAAATTATTACAGATAACTACATTCAATCTGAACAATTACTTGAGGTAGCGACACCTAGGACTGTTTAATCAATTCAATCAACTGCATAGTAAAAGCCCTCTGATGATTAATTAGAGGGCTTTTACTATACTCTATTTAGAAAGCCTAGCTAATCTGTAAAGATTAGAATTTAGTTTGTGCCCAAAGCTTTTTCTTTTTTATCTAAAGCTTGTTTGGCTTTTAACATAGCTTTTAAAAAAGCTAACTCGCTGCTCCATGCCCTGCGCGGAAGGATAGTAATTGGAGAATTATCATTGAAGGAATTGAGATTTTCTGTCATAACTTATACATCCTTACAACTGCAATTGATTAAACTTTAACTAATGGGGATTCGGAGGGTTCCTGTTCATCCGCCCAAGTTGCCGGCCATTGGATGCGATCGCTTGTAAAATGAAGCGGGTCATTTTCCACCCAAGGAGCATCAAGAGCCTCTTCAATTAGTTGAAATTCACCATTATCAAACGGCAGGCCTGGCGCGGAAACTTTAGGAGAAACGCGCTCCCGAATTCCCTCTTCTGCCTGTACGATCGCCCGATGGTGGCAGTAAGGATTATTTCCGCGACGGTTAAAGAAAACATGGGCAGTCCAAGTACAGCCTCCCCGGCAAAGCTCCGCAAACTCACAGGTTTTACAAAAGCCCCATAAATGCGCTGTTCCTTGAGGCGTTCCCGCTCCTAAATTGAAACGCAACTCGTCAGTTTCTTCAACAATTTTACGGAGTGAATGGTCTCTGATATTGCCACCAGTATAAGCTGATGTGGGTAAAGAGGGACAGCCTTTAATCGCACCATCTGCCTCAATTCCTAAAGTAGAAAGTCCCGCAGAACAGCCTTGCCAAAATGCCCACTCGTTTTCGTCACCGCGTCCCCGCAAAAACCGTTCGTCAGGGCCATAATAACCGATGTTATTACCGGGCTGGATTTGAACACCCTCGCGCTTTGCCCGACGAGCTACGCGGGCTAGCATAGGATAAATATCCAGTAGTTCGCAGGGTTGCAGGAGAATATGGGCGTTGTCTGCCGCATTACCCATCGGCACGGTTAGTTGAATTTGCCAAGCGATCGCTCCGGCGTCGCGAATATGTTCGTAGATGCAAGGAAATTCTGGCGCTGACAGGCGGTTAATTTGGGTGTTACAACCGAATTTTATGCCGGCTTCTTTGAGATGGCTCATCGTTTTAAACGCATATTTCCAAGAGCCTTGCCGTCCGCGCAAGCGATCGTGCGTTTCCTCCTTGCCATCAATGGAAACCGAGACGGTGGCAATGCCTGCTTCTTTCATTCTACGTGCTGTTTCCAGCGAGATGCCATAACCTCCAGTCGTCATGCTGCAAAGCATCCCCGCTTGATTAATCGCTTCAGCAATTTGCAGCCAATCTGGACGCATAAATGCTTCGCCACCAATCAATGTAACTTCTTTAATGCCGACTTCTGCCATCTGCCGAACGAGGTCAAAGGCCTCTTCTGTAGTAAGCTCTGTGGTGCGTGCGTGTCCGGCTCGCGAACCGCAGTGATTACAAGCCAAATTGCACTTTAGAGTAATTTCCCAAACAGCGTAACTCGTGCGACGGTATGTCATAAAAACCTTTAGTTTTTTTTGAGATAAATGGGTTAAGTTAATTTCTTATCCTGTGGGAGACAGACTCAAAACCTTAGGTCTCCATTTTTATTTAGCCTCAGAACACAAAAGAAATAGAGACGGAGTAAATATTTTCAGTTCGGAGAACTCTGACAACGCTAATTCTACTAATGCTAATAAAACCACCTGCGGTATACAATTGCTTGTAATATGTTAGGTCGGTTAGGAAGCTCTCACTCCTTAACAGAATTCCGGATCCGCAAGCTTTGCGTCACATATAATGAGGCTAGCCCGGGGTAATTTCCTCTTAACTTAAATGATTGAATCTGTTAGAGTGAAAGAAAGTAAATTTATCATTATAGCAATCCTAAATGATTATACTCGTTATACTCGTTACCAGGCTCTGCCTGGTAACGCAGATCCGGAGGCTCTGCCTCCACAGTCTAGGCCGAGGCAGAGCCTCTGGACATCGGTTCCCAGGCTCTGCCTGGAAGTTAAAAGTTAACCAGTTATTGAAACTGATTTAGGATTGCTATAGTAAGCTCCTAGTTTAAATCGTTGCCGCTTGAGGAATAAATTTCGGTGTGGCAACAAATACTTGCTTAAAAGATAGCGATCGCGCTTGCCATCCTCAAAGCGACAGATGAAAAATGTAATTATTAGTCGGGTTCGATAATTACTCCGTATATCGGTTGGGCAAACGAGTCTGTTGGTGTCAACGAGGCGGTTCGTGGCCACGAGACCGCGCCGTATACGGCTTGAATAGTTCGATACCTTCCGCCAATAAATCCCCCGAGGACTCCAGCTAATTCCTCTTCAGTGAGTTCAGCGAATTCACCCCGCTCTTTTGACTCTAATACATGGAGAGCAGCAGTTTCAAATTCTTCTTTTGAAAAAATGTAGCCAGATGATTTCAATACTTCCTGACGTTCCTCAACTGTGCCGTTATCAAGTTGAGTGCGGAAGGATTGGTCTTTAACCAATCTTACCAATAATTCTTTCAGTCTTTCAAACAAATTTACAGACATATATTCCTCCTTTGAATCAAACTAAAAAGCAGGAGAAAGCTGAAAACAAAACATTCAGCAGTTCTGACTATAGTTTGCCAAGAGTTGGAAGAATAAGTCAATATGCTGAAAAAACAATTCAGACTTAAATAGTTTAATTATGTCTTTTTTTAAAATTGTAATTTATGGGATATTAAACAACTAATCCGTTAAGTCAGTCAGAAAACTCTGACTCGTTCAAACAATTCAGACCCCGCACGCTTCACGTCAGATATAGTGATACTAGCCAGGCGTAATGTCCTCTTAATTTAAATGGTTGAATCTGTTAGAGTGAAAGAAAGTAAATTTTTTATTAGTAAACTCCTAGTTTAAATCTTCGCCGCTTGAGGAATTAACTTCGGTGTGGCAACAAATACTTTCTTAAAATATAGCGATTGCGCTTGTCATCCTCAAAGCGACAAATGAAAAATGTAATTATTCGTTGCTTGCGGTAACTGTTCCGTATGGCGCTTGCGAGATCGCGCTGTCTATGGTGAATTGAGGAATTAGAGCTTTTGCGCCAACAAATCCCCCGAGAACTCCAGCTAATTCCTCTTCAGTGAGTTCAGTGAATTCGCCCCGCTCTTTTGACTCTAATATATGGAGAGCAGCAGTTTCAAATTCTTCTTTTGAAAAAATGTAGCCAGCCGATTTTAATATTTGCTGACGTTCCTCAACTGTGCCGTTATCAAGTTCAGTGCGGAAGGATTGATCTTTAACCAACCTTACCAAAAATTCTTTCAGTCTTTCAAACAAATTTACAGACATATATTATTCCTTTGAATGAAACTTAAAGGCAGTAGAAAGCCGAAAACAGAACATTCAGCAGTTCTGATTAAAGGTTGCCACAAGTTCTAATAATAATTCAATGTGCGGGAAAAAAAGTTCAGATTTAAATACTTTAATTATGTCTTTTTATGAAATGGTCATTTATGGGATATTCAACAGCTTTGTATAGATGCAAATACTTTAATGGCAAAATCTTACAAAAATTAAATAAAGTATAACTACTTTATTTAACAGCCCTTTTTTATTGAGACATAATTACTTTGTTTTTGTCTTAAAAAACCACTAAAAATACTTGGAATTATTAGTGAAATTAGGTTAATCTGTAAGTTATCAATAAGCCATAGCTAGCTTAAAAACGTTCAAACACAATTAAAGAGGAGAAAAGTAAGAATGGACGCTAATTCAAGAAAAAAACCAAGTCAACTTGAAATTAACGATTTGATTGCGGAAGCTGTTGTTAATGCAGAAGCACGACGCAACCAAGCAGAAGAGTTATTGTCTGACGAGCAAGCAGCCGCAGTCAAAGGTGGAAGACCCATATTTCCAACCACATTGGGAAGAAGATCATTCCCTCCAATCATATGTGGAATAATAATTCATCCCATCGAATTTCCAAGCAATATTAGTCAGAATATTGCCGGAACTAATTTCAGCTAAATAGCTGAATAAACAAAGCCCTTTAAATAAATATCGAAGGGCTTTTAAGTAAAAAAATTAAGTAAAAGCTCTATTTAGAGCTTTTGAGCATGATTAAAATAGCTCGTATATTGCAACCCAAGCTGGAAAGCTGATTTCTTTAACAACTATATTTTTTTAGACATAATTAGCTTATTTTGGTCTCAAAATAAACTAAAAATACTTGGAATCATTAATTAAATTACGTTAACCTGAAAGTTATCAATAAGCCATACTTCGCTGAAAAATATTCAAGCACAATTAATTGAGGAGACAAGTAAAAATGGACGCTAATTCCAGAAAAAAACCGAGTCAACTTGAAATTAACGATTTGATTGCTGAAGCTGTGGTTAATGCAGAAGCACGACGCAACCAAGCAGAAGAGTTATTGTCTGAGGAGCAAGCAGGTGAAGTCAAGGGTGGTAAAATACTTCCCTTCGGAAGAATAATTCCCTTCGGAAGAATATTTCCCATTGGAAGATTAATGAAACCCTGAACCTCATCTTATAGCAGTGGGGAAAAGTTGTTGGAAAGCTAGTTCCAACAATTGCTCTCTCACAGGACTTATACAGGCACGCTATATATAGCGTGCCGAAAAAGGGAGATGGCTTTTCAAACTTTTGAACGATCGTCCGTACTTTGGTTGCTTATGTCTTAGGTGGCAGGTGGGTAAAAATTCTTTGGGGTGTGTTGTGTTTTGGGAGCGAGAAGCATGATTCTACATATAATCTTTCTCCTATAGAGAACTTGTCTCATATAAATGAGGTGTTATAACAGCAGTCAGTAAACCCATTCCAAAGGTATTGCTCATCTACTTGCTCAAATGCGATCGCTATTGCTAGCTTCAATATTTGATAATTTCTTGCACCCTGAAATCGGCTCTCGAACAATTTGCATAAATTTGCAGACATAATTTTGAATATTTTAGCTAGAAAATCACCTCAAGCTAGGATACAAAATTACTCTAATTGTCTAAGATGTTAAAAACCACAACAATTCCCTGTTGCGATAAATTCTTTGTATATCCTTAAATTATGGCACTTCTTTTAAGTTCCCACAACGTTGCCAATTATTTGAGAGGCTTAGCTCTCTGTACTGATGCAGACCAAGACCTGGTTCAGATTGATTCAATCCCCGCTAAAAATTTTAATTTGTTAGTAACTCTCCCTAACGGTCATAAATACCTGGTGAAGCAGGAACGTTATACCTCTGATGGAAAAACGGCTGGCGAATTTTTGAATGAATGGCGAATCCAAGAGTTTTTGCATCTGTTTCCCGAACTGGGAAACTTCCGTGGATTTTTGCCAGTCGTGTTACATTTTGATAGGGAAAATTCTATCATGGTTTCCCAGTATCTAGATGACTATCGCGATTTAGCTGATTTCTATGCTAAAGAGAATGTTTTTCCGAGTGCGATCGCATCTTCGCTGGGCACTATTATAGCCACAATCCATCACTCAACTTACAACCATCAAAATTATCAAGATTTCTTTTCCCAAGATACTGAGACTGAACTAAAAGACCAAGTTCCTAACATAATTCGCAGTTTAGAACGAATTACTCCAGAAATCTTCGGTTTAGTTCCCCAAGATGGTCTAAAATTCTTTGTTCTTTACCAACGCTACGAAAGCCTTGCACAAGCAATAGCAGAACTTTCTACTGCTTACAAGCCTTGTTGCTTAACTCACAACGACCTGAAACTAAACAACATTCTCCTTCACGAAGATTGGCCACAATCTAACCACAACATTGTCCGACTAATTGATTGGGAACGCTCTGCTTGGGGAGAACCCGCTTTTGATTTAGGAACCTTAATCGCCAGCTATTTGCTAATTTGGTTAAATAGCTTAGTTATCAGTCAAACACTCACCATCGAAGAATCGTTACGATTAGCTGCAACTCCCCTCGAACAGATTCAGCCTTCCATTAGTGCCTTGACTGTAGCTTATTTTAATACCTTCCCAGAAATAATTGAAGAGCGCCCCGACTTCTTAAAGCACGTTATCCAATTCGCTGGTTTAGCATTAATTCAACAAATTCAAGCCATGATTCAATATCAAAAATCTTTTGGCAATATGGGAATTTGTATGCTCCAAGTTGCCAAAAGTTTGCTATGTCGTCCCGAAGAATCAATGCCAACTGTTTTCGGCAATGCTGCTGCTAGCCTAACTCAAGTCACCCAAGCTGCTTAAAATATTCTCTCGTCATTAAAGTCAACATGCAACTAATAGATTCTCCCCCCACTCAACAACAAAGTTTTCCTGAAAACAGAGTGCTAGATACTCTGCAAGACATCATCAAAATTCAGATTCAGCCTAATTTCTGTATTCTCCACCCCGATTACAAACCGTTAGAACTTCCTTTGGAAATCGTCAATCGGTTTAAAAAAATGTCAACAGAAGTTCAAAATCGATATATCAACCTGCAACTTCGCAGCTTTCTGTATGGTATTCATTATAATGGTTCCTTGAAAGCTGCCCTTGATACAGATGCGAATTCAGATGCCAAGTCCCTGTATCAAAATTTAGAAAATAACAGCATTCTGGGAGTGGATTTAGCTTTTTATGAACGCTTGCACGAAAGTAACGATGGGGAAGGGTACTTCGATCCAGGTTGGTTTGTAGTCAGACAAGAAACTGATGATACTTTAGCTGTAAATAAAGGCGGTTTGACTTTACATATCGAGCGCAATCGCCATCTTCAAGCAAGCCAACAAAAAGCTGAAATTGGTGATTATATAGCTATTCGGATGCCTAAAAATTTCGTTCAAAACGGATTTTACATGGCAGTAGGCAATGTGGGGCCACAAAGTTATAATGCAGACAAATCTTTGGAAACAGTGCGCGTTTACTTTAACTTAACCCCTGAAGGTGCGGTTGCAGTAATGGGTAAGCTGACGCATCGGCTGAACGCTATCTTGCTTCCCTTCACTTTTAAAGTGTTATACAACCCAGGAGAGTACGGCCGCTATGACTCAGGAGTTCTCTACTTTGAAAAAAGTAGTTATGAAGCAGTCAGGCTCGTTTTACAAACAGTCTATGCCGAGGAAAAAGCCCATTTCCAAACAGAAACTCCCTTATTTACCAAACCGCTAGCGCCTGGTTTAAGCTTAGCAGAAGAACCAAACAGCAAATTTACAGATCGAGAAAGCTTCGGAATGAACCGTTGCCAAATAGTGGCTAACGGCTTATTAGAAGCTTGGCACAAAGGAGATGAGTTACCAGAAGCGCGAATAAATGCTATTTTTCACAACTTCTCGCTAATGGGGATTGACTGGCAGCGTGCCTATCTCAATGCTAATTCTGACGATATTTACACACCTTTAGATTTATGAAAATAACCGATCTTGCTTTACCAATACCCCCCTCAAACATAACCGAACCCGTAGGGGATAAACTACCACAGTCTGATTTGCCGTTCTACCGTAAACTCGGACGAACAGATTTAACCGTTAGTTGTCTGGGATTAGGCGGTGGTGGTAGTATTTCTAGCGAGGATACTCTCCACGCTTTCGATCGGGGAATTAACTACTTTTTTTATTCCAGTGACTTACACCACTATATCTACAGTCCGATGTCTAATGCGCTGCGACAGTTGTGTAGTCGCCGTTCATCAGTAAGAGAGAAAGTGGTGCTAGCGACGGTGACTTATATCAAAAGTCCAGAAGTAGCACTCGCAGCTTTATTGGATCAATTTGTAGAACTGGGCATTGATTACATTGATGTGCTGTTTTGGGGTTGGATTGGCACTAATGATGGTCAAGCTTTACAAGATTGTTTGCAACTTTCCCCGGATTTGAGAGGAAAAAATTCTGTTTATCAGCGCACGATCGAAAGGATGTTTGGTACTTCCGAACGCCTGAAAAAAATGGGGGCTGTACGTTATATTGGTGCGTCGTTCCACGATATCAATTTGGCTCAAAAGTGGTTGCACAGTCCGCTGTTAGATGTAGTAATGGTAAGGCATAATGTTGCTCACCGTTCCGCTCAAAGTCAGATTTTCAATCAGTTGGATACGCAAGATTCAGAACGACCGGGGATAGTTACTTTTAAGTCTACAGGTTCTCATTCCGGTGCGCTTTGGGATATTCCGGCTGGTTTACCTGCGGGATGTTGGCAACCTTCTGTGCCGGATTTGTATCGCTATTCTTTGAGCCAAAACTGCGTGGATGTCTGTTTGACTGGTTTGCGAAGTCGGGAAGAAGTTGATGCTGCGATCGCAGGTATCCAAAAAGGCAAGTTAACTTCTGCTGAATTGGATTATCTCAATCTTTACGGTGATTTGCACCGTAACCGTTTGAAAGTCCAGGAAGTGCCGCCGGAACAATTGCTGTACTGCGCTTAAGGGCGATCGCCTACAGCTTTACTTAGGGTAAATCAATTCATACTTAGTTAATTTTGTCAACTACACAGGATAAACCCATGCAAGAAACTTTGGAAAAATTGTTGTTACCAGAAATTTCTCCAGCAACTGATGATGCTGTTGTTGCCTACCTGCGTCATTCTTACAAGTTTGCTGAAATAGCAGCACTAGCTGAACGGGATACTCTAATTTTGACAGTTTGCGAACAGCTTGGTATTACGCTTACTGATGAGGAATTGCAAGCAGCGGGGGATGCTTTTCGCTTGGAACACAAGTTGCTGGGCGCATCTGAAACCTTGGCTTGGCTGGGAAAACAGCGAATTAGGGTAGAGGATTGGTCGCAAGGAATTCGAGTATCGCTACTGACTCAGAAGTTGAAAGAGCATCTTTTTGGAGAAACGGTAGATAGTCATTATATAACCAACCGAGATGATTATCGGCGGATGGCTCTGTCTCAGATTTTAGTCCGCGATTTGACAGAGGCTTTGAAAATCGCCCAAGCGTTGCGGGTGGAAAATGCTTCATTCTGTGCATTAGCTTTGGAACACTCTAGGGGTAAGCAGTCGCAACAAAATGCTGGCTTTGTGGGGATTCGCTTTTTGGCAGAATTGCTACCAGAGATTACTAAGGCTGTTGCTGAGGCGAAGGAAGGGAAAGTAGTTGGGCCGATTCAGACAAAATTAGGTTATCACATTTTGAGAGTTGAGAAGTGGTTTGCAGCTGAATTGAGCGAAGTCAGGGAACAAGTTTTGGAATCGCTGTTCCATAATTGGTTACAAACAAAAAGCAGGTCTGATATTGGTTCTGAAATGCGTTAATGAGATAACCAAGCTTTTGACTTCTTAACGAGTTAGCTAGTAAAGGATAGCTTTGCGAGTGTAATGCCTACCTCTGATTTAGTTCAGGGGTAGGATTTTTCTTGAATACTCAAATGCGAAAACATATCACCATTATGTCTTTTTAGACAAATTTAGTTTAATTTTAACCCTTCTACCGAGAAACAGGCTCTATTAAAAATACATTAATATTAATTAACTCTTATAGGCTGTACTTTTTTTGTAAACTTAAAGTACATAATTAACACTTTTATGTCTACCCAAGTAGTTTGTTAGTGTTGCCAACCATATTTTTTAGTAGTTTAATAGGTAATAACAGTCAAGCAATTAAAAGTATAAGATTGCTTGAATAACCTAAACTAGGAGGACATTTACAATGGCTACGATTAAAATTTCTGACCTACATACTGCTGGTTCTGAACTGTTGCTAGATTCAGAGAGCTACCTCAATGAGCTAACTAATGAGGAAGGGCTTGGCGTGTTAGGTGGTGGCTGGACATTTGCAGGCAGCTTTAACATTTCCGGGAATAGTAGAAGTATAGGTGTGGGTATTAATTTCTCGTGGTAACCTACCCTACCCAGGCTTATTCACTAATTCCCTCTTATTAGTGAGAAAGCCTAAATTGATTTAACTAAAACTTGCAGCAACAGAACTATGTACTAGGACTGTAGTGCAATGCCTTTGGACTCATCCAGAGGCATTTTTTATCTATCTTTATAGACCAAAACTTCCACTTCTTCAACTTGCTGTTTCACCCACAGCTTAAACAAATCAGAAAGAATCTGATACCGCAACTTTTCATCCAATTGTGGTTTAATCACTTCCTCGACCCAAATCAAATGTACCCCCTTAGCACCCACAATAGGCTTTAAAATCTGCGGCGCCTTAGCAGCAAAAACAGCAGCAGAAATCTCCGGCTTCATCTCTGTACGCCCCACAACTCCCCGATATCCACCACAACGACGTAACTCAGTATCCTCAATATATTGTTGAGCAATTTCAAAAAAATTCATCTCTCCCTCTTGCAAAGCATAAAACAGTTCCATCGCTAAATCTTCATCATCTAGCACCACTTCATAAATCACAGCACCAGCATAATCCAATTGATGTTCCACAAACCAAGGCTCAATCTTGTCACCAAACAGATGTTGTGCCAATTTTCCAGACATCACATTTGTATAAACCATTTCCTCAAAATCATCTAAAGATAGACAATTTTTATTCAACCATTCCCAGGTTTCATCAGCAGTCTTCAGTTTGCTAATTAACCGAATCTGATCTGCGGCTTGCTGTAATTCTTCATCCTCCACTTTGATACCCGCCTCCGCTGCAGCATCTTTTACTACCTTCCGAGTAACAATTTGTTCCACAATAGAAGGAATTTGGCAGGATAACTTGACTTGCTGAAGGATATCTTGAGCGGAAATAGTAATAGCTTGTGACATGACATTCTCCTAAAAGGTAAATTTGATTCGATTATGTGCAGATAACCCGGTGAATTATAGCTTTAAATCGCCTTTTTGTAACTTCTTAAACGGGTCAAGAATAAAGTCAATCAGGCGACGCTGACGGATAATTATTTCAGCCGTAGCTGGTTGACCCGATTTGAAAGGAATACACTTACTCTTTGGCTGAAGACAACTCTGAGACAACTCAATTTCCACATCATAAGTAGTTACATTTCCTTGCGCTGTTTCCGTAATCTTAGAATTGGGGGATACCCAACTCAATTTGCCTTTCACAACTTCGTAATCCTGAAAAGGATATTCATCAAATTTCAGATTGGCATCTTTCCCTTGATTGCCTGAGCGTAAAGACTCGCTTTCCGAAGTAAGAATCTGTCCCTTGAATACCAGACCAGTACCCTTCCTTGCAATCTCAGCAATCAATTGTTTAGGTTGTACTACTGCACCTTCTCGGGTAATAGGAAGCGAAAAAATAGTCCCGTCAAAATCAGAACGAATCAAATATTTTTTTAGCTGCTCTTTAAGAGAACTAATCTGATTTTTTGTTTGTTCGATTTCTGATTGAACACCCGCAATTTGCGTGTTTAAATCAGTAAGCTGCTGTTCTATTTTTGAGACAGCTATTGTTCCAGATTGAACCAAGCTTTGATAACTGCGTTTTTGTTCTTCCAAACGTAGCTTACCTTGCTCAATATCAGATTGAGCTTGGCGAATAATTCTCTGGTAGTTACCCTGCTGCTCTTTTAGACGCAGTTCAGCTTGTTTAATCTCAGACTCAGCTTGGTGAATAATCTTCTCATAACTACCTTGTTGTTCTGTTAAACGAGATTCTGTTTGGGAAATATCTGATTGCGCTTGTCGGCGTTGTTGATAGTTTTCTTCTACCGATTGTACTATTTCTGCAAGTCGGTCTTTTGAAATCGCCCCTTCCTCAAAAACTATTTTATAGCGTTGGAGTTTTTCCTGAGCTTTCCCCAAACGAACTGCTGCTAAATTATAAGCAGCTTTGCTAGATTCAATGCTTTTCCTTGCTTGAGCAACTTGTGCAAGTTTTTCTTCTTTTTGGAAGTTGTAAGTAGCCTTCAAAGCATCAAAACTCTGCTGTGCTTGTGCTAATTGTGCGATTTTCTCTTCTTTTTGAAAGTTGTAAGCAGTTTTGAGGGTATCAAAATTCTGCTCTGCTTGAGCGACTTGTGTTTGTTTTTCCAATTCTTGAACTTTACTTTGTTGCTGTTGAGCAGCAATAGCAACCCCAAACTGATTTTTTTGGATTTCTAATTGGCTAAGCCGATTTATTTGTCCTTCTAACTTAATTTGATTTTGTTGAATCTCATCACGAATTGATTTAGAGTCCAGTTCTACTAAAATCTGGTTAGCTTTTACCTCATCCCCTTCTTTGACGCGCACTTTAACCACTGCAACGCTACCTTGAATATCTGCTTCTCGCTTAACGGTATTTCCCTTAAGTTCAAGCCTTCCTCTAGCAGAACCTGTTTCATCCACCTTGTAAAGCATTGACCAAGGTAAAACGATACCTATAAAAATTACCAAAAAATACAGTAAGCCTCGCGTCCAAGTTTGGGGCAAAGTATCGAGTAATTCCTTGGTAGCATAAGACCAATCATCAGTATGAATAACTTGGTCATTTGTAGAGTTAGAAAAATCTTTTTTAGTCGATAAAGTTTCTAAGGCGTGGGAGTTAAGCTCGGGGCGAGGAAATGAGTTTGATGAGTTGGGCATATTTGACAAGAGTTAATAGTGATTTTCAGACCATGTAAGGAAAAGTCGGGTAACTTTTGTGTTGGGCTATCTTTACCCTGCAACATCCAGTTGTTGCTGATTGAGATAGAAATATTGTCCGCGTTTAGCCATCAACTCTTCGTGAGTTCCTTTTTCCACCAAAACGCCTTTATCTAATACTAAAATTAAGTCAGCATTACGCACTGTTGAGAGGCGATGAGCGATAATTATGGTGGTGCGATTTTTGCGAATATTGATGAGATTATTCTGAATAATTCGCTCGGATTCAGCATCGAGGTGGCTGGTAGCTTCATCGAAAACTAACAGTTGAGGATTCCCTAATAAAGCACGAGCGATCGCAATTCTTTGTCGCTGTCCTCCCGATAACATTCCTCCACCTTCTCCTATTTGGGTTTCGTACCCCATAGGCAGCTTTTTAATAAACGAATCTGCCCCAGCTTGTCGCGCTGCTTCGATAATTTCTTCTAGGTTAGCTGATGGTTGTCCGATGGCAATATTTTCTCGAATTGTACCGCCAAATAAAAAGGTATCTTGGTCAACTACACCTATTTGAGAACGCAGCGATCGCAACAAGATGCTGTTTATATCGTGACCATCAATTAAAATTTTTCCATCCGTAGCAGGATAAAGACCCAAAATTAGTTTAGAAATCGTTGTTTTTCCAGAACCACTACGACCAACTAAGGCTACAGTTTGCCCGGCTTTTACTTCAAGACAAAGATTTTCTAAAACATTAACTTCGCTTTCTGGGTGATAGCGGAAAGTAACTTTATCAAAGAAAATATTACCATTAATAGGGGGTAAAGATTGCCGAGATTGTTGCTGTAAATCTTCCTCTGGTTCCGTTTCGATTACATCATGGATGCGCTCGATCGCAATTACGACTTCCTGCACTTGATTCCACAGCACTGTCAATCGCTGAAACGGGCGAATAACGTTACCCAGCAGCATATTAAAAGCAACTAATTGTCCCGGTGTAAGCTCACCTTGAATTACCTGCCCCGCACCAAACCACAATAAACCTGTTGTTACTGCAGCCTCGATCGCACCACTGAAAATCTGGAGTCTATTCCCAATCACCTGTCCGGCAAAGTTGCTTTTCACTGATTTATTGAGTAGTTCTTCCCAATGCCAGCGGACAGTTTGCTCAACAGCTAAAGATTTAACAGTGCGAACCCCCGTGAGTGCTTCAATTAGATAGCTGCTTTCCCCTACCAAAGAATTAAATATCTCCCGGGAAGTTTTTTGCAAGAAAGGGGTAGCAATTAAAGCCAATAAAACAAAGGGGGGAATAATTAGTAATGCCAGTAGGGCCATTTTCCAACTATACCATAACATCAGTCCTACATAGATAAAAACTGTCAGTAAATCCAGTAGTATAGATAAAGCTTCACCAGTAAGAAAGCGTTGAATTTTATGGTTTTCTTGAACGCGGGAAATGATGTCCCCAACATAGCGCGACTCAAAGAAGCTGAGAGGCAAACGAAAGGTATGTCTAATAAAGCCAACAATTAGGGCTAAATCGACTCGATTGGCTGTTTGGTCTAGCAAATATTGCCGCAACCCGGTCATGGCAACTCGGAACAAGCTAAAAATTAGCAACCCCATTCCAAATGCAGCTAAAGTCAACTCACTTTGGCGTTTGACTACATTATCCAAAATTATTTGAGTGAATAGCGGCGTAATCAATCCAAAAATTTGGATAAATACCGAAGCTATAAAAACTTCAAACAAGACAAGACCGTGCGGTTTAGCTAACTCAAAAATTTGCCAAAATGGGGTACTGTATTCTTGAGCCTCTTTAATTAAAGCTGTGGGCTGCAATAACAAAGTATAGCCAGTCCAACCAGCTTTAAATTGAGAGTGAGTAAGGGTGGATTGACCGATAGCTGGATCTCCTACGATGACGTGCTTGCGGGTGATTTCGTAGACTACGACGTAGTGCTTACCTTCCCAATGGGCGATCGCAGGCAGATTTTGTTTTGCCAATTGGTCTAAACTGGCTTTCACGGGCCGGGTAGAAAATCCGATACTTTCTGCTGCTGCTGATAAACCTCGTAAAGAAGCACCATTGCGATCGACATTAGCCATATCCCGAAGTCGATTAACGCTAAAGCGCTTGCCCCAATAGCTAGCAACCATTACTAAGGAAGCAGCACCACAGTCAGATGCACTTTGTTGTGCAAAAAAGGGATAACGGCGGGTAATGCCCTGCCACAAGTGACCCACTTGCAATGTGGGACTGGGAAAGTAAGCTTTACTAATTTTTTTCTGGTTTTTCGGTTCGATTGGTAATGTATAATCCCGAAAAGCTGCGTTTTTTTGACTCTTGTTTTCCTTGGCTAAGGTAGCGTCAGTTCCTGTGAGTAAGGAATCTCGCAGAACGGCCTGGTCATGAAGATGCTCTCGGATTTTAGGATATTTGCGACTGAGGTTTAAAACATTATCTCCAGAAATAAAACAGAGTTTTAGTGCATCTCTCGTAGCTTTGGCTGAGTAAGATTCAAAGGACTCTTCTGGAAACAATGTTAGCTCACCAAATGATTCGCCTGCTTTCAAGGAAAGGGGTCTATCATTCTGACTGCAGGTTAACCGCACTTTTCCTGTAACAATAATGTAAATGCCACTTTGAGCGTTTTGCGAATTCCAAAATTGTTTTAGTGGCGGAGGCTCTATAACTTTGATTTTTTGGCGTATTTCACTTATTTCTTTGTCGAGAAATGATTGCCCAAATGTTGTTTCGAGTAGCTCATTAGAAATCAATAGCTCAGATTGATTCAGAATCATAGTTGTACTCTCAACGAATGGGATTAAAAGGCAAAAATTCCGAGGACTCCCAGACAGAGGTTTCTGTTAGATCGCCGATCGCAAGGCGGTTTTTTCCCTCGGCTGCGGTATCCTGTACGGGCACGGCTTTTGGTCGCGTGGATAAACCCATATCTTTGAGCAAGCGATTGATGTGGCGATCGCTCAGTTCAATGCCGAATTCTTTAGCGAGATGCTTGCTCAACCACTGTCCTGTCCAGCGCCGGAACGAGTAACCGTAATCCTGCGGGCTATTGCTAGCCAGTTCTTTCAACCGTTCTAGGTACTGGTCATTTACGGTTTTAGGCCTGCCAATCGGGCTATCATTCCAGTTGTGAGCTTGACCAGCCTGTACCATTAAAATCCAATGACGCGCCGTTCCTTGAGAACATCCCAAAATTTCACAGATTTGGGTTTGAGTTTTACCCTCCGCAGCCAGCAACATAATTTGGATGCGCTGGCGGTACATTTCGGGTAAGTTGATTTCCAGACTTTTTTGCAAGAGTTTGTGCTGAAACGGCGTCAATGGCTCGTGTTGGTTAAAGCGCAACGGTTTTGAGCGATCGCCCCGAGAGCGATCGCCTGCATCACTGTCGCATTGGAAGGGATAACATGACATAGTGGCACCCGGATGAGACTCTAAAACCTTATTTGGAGACACAAATATCTCAATATGCACCGGTTTCTTCTATTCGTTCCACTCCCACCATCAGGCTGTTAAAAGAAGACAGTGATTATTTCGGCAACAGTTCTCACTACAGCGGAAGGGCTGCGTCGCTACCATATTTGGCTGACCGTAAATACCCACATTCCGCACCCCCCAAGGGGCAGCGTAGGCTGCTTGAGTGGCGAGAGAGTGAATCATCACAGAAATTAATAAATATTTATACTTAGGATCGCCAATTAAATAACTTACAATTTTAATTATTATTGTGGGATGGGCGTCCCGCCCGTCCTTTTTGGACGGGCGGGACG